>DASQVN010000632.1:0-2542 GCA_035640755.1 Rhodopila sp. | reverse complement strand
CGCGCAGCCCGCCAGGACGGCAGCCTGGCCGATGTCGCGGCCTTCGATGAAGTAGGCGCGGAACACGGCCTCCATCACCGCATCCTGCGCGCCCTTCTGGCCGGCGAACCAGACGAGGCGATGGGCGTCGATGGTGTTGGGTGTGCGCGTCATCAGGTCGGTACGGAACGGCAGGCCGACGGCAGCGGCGGCCTTGGTGATCCGCTCATCCAGTTCGGCGGCCTGTTCGGCGCTGCCGAATTTCCAGGCGCGGTAGGCTGCGCGGTCGCGACCCTCCTTCGGCATGTCGGGGTTGAGCTGGAACGGGTTCCAGTGGACCGTGAAGTGCAGGCCGTCGGCGGCCAGGATTGCCAGGGCACGCTCCAGCTGGCGCTTGCCGATGTAGCACCAGGGGCAGATCGCGTCCGAAACGACGTCGATTCGTGTGCCGGTTGCGGCGGGTTCGGTCGGGCGGTCGGCGGACGCTGCCCCTGGGGAATCGTCGGTTGGGGCTCCGTCGGTTGCGCATCCGTCGGGGCCGCGGACGTTGCCGGTGCCAGTGTTGTCGTCCATCGGGTCCCTCCTGTCGGCGGTCAAGATGGCGCGCATGGGGCGAATTGTCACGGGCGACAGCTTGGTTTTCTGCCATGCAGCGGCTAGGTTGGTTATTTGCCGGTCGGTGCGGCAGAAGGAGGAAACAGGATGGCCTTCCCCCCCAAGTCAATGGCGGACTTCGGCGATTTCACCAAGCTGTTTGCCGAACTGAAGTTCCCGGCGGTTCCCAACATGGAGGCGTTCGTCACCGCCAGCCGGCGCAATATGGAGACGCTGACAGCAGCCAACCGTATCGCGATGGAGGGTGCGCAGGCGGTCGCCCGCCGACACATGGAGATCGTGCAGCAAGGGATGGCGGAGCTCAGCGACGCCGTGCGGTCGTTGTCCACGGCCGAGGGGCCGCAGGCCAAGGCGGCGCGGCAGGCGGAGCTGATGAAACACGCCTATGAGCGCGCGGTCGGGAACATCCGCGAGATCAGCGACCTGATCCAGAAATCCAACGACGAGGCGCTGCGGCTGCTGAACCAGCGGTTCATCGAGGCGATGGACGAGATCAAGGCGCTGGCTGAGAAGTCGAAGTGAGCCTCGGTTTGTGCTGATGGCGTTTTGAACCACGGACAACGCGGCGGGAGGCCACGGAAAGGGTTCGCCACGGAAAGGTGTCACGGGGCTCGGCGCGCTTCTTCGGCCAGGGTGTTGTCGATGAAGGCTTCGAAGGGGATATCCGCTGTCAACGCGCCGCCTGAGCGCATGGCGGACGCCAGGCGGGTGACGCCTTCGCGGGTTATGATCGGGTCAGGGGCGTAGAGTTCCAGCGCGCGATAGCGGTCGATGGCTGCGGCGAACAGCGTCGGCGGCACGTCCGGGAAGCGGGAGGCAACCGCGCGTTGCACCTCCTGCCCCGGCGTGGTCCTGATCCACTGCAATGTCTGGTGCATGGCGCGGACCATGCCGAGCAATTCCTGTCGTTTCGATTTCATGATGGATTGGCGAGTCACGAACGTGGTGTAGGCGGTGAGGCCGCGGGTGGCGGCGGCGTACCACAGATGACCGGCGCCGGAGGCCAGCAGATCCTCGGCGTAGGGCTGGAAAAGCTGCACCGCGTCGATCGTGCGGCCGGTTGACCCATCGCTTGGCGCTCGGCGCAGGGCGGCGGCGTTCTCGGCCATGGTGCGGCCGGTGACGCGCAGGACCGCTGCGGGATCGGCGCCGTCGCGGCGGATATCGTCCTGCAGGCAAAGCCAGGGAGTTGGCACCTCCGAGACGGTGGCAAGGCGCGTGTCGAGCAGGTCGGCGGGGCGGAAATCCGGGCGGGGCGTGCGGCCGATGACGAAGAACGGGTCGCGCGCCACGACATTGCAGAAGCAGACGACATCCGCGGCCGGGTCGGCCTGGCGGGTCAGCATGACCCGCAGCGGCCCGCCCCACATGACCTCCACCTCACCCGCCTGCAGTGCCGCGGCTGCCTGGCCGGGCTCGGACGACTGGCGGAGGTCGATCGTCACGCCGTGTTGCGCGAACAGGCCGAGTGCCTGGGCGGCGTAGAAGGGCGTGTAGAACAGGGCACGGAAATTCTCCGACAGCGTGATCATGCTCGTGGTCCCCCTGGCTTGCGTGCCGGGCGATGATGCGCCACGGAGGACGCGGGCAAAAGAGAGGGGGCGCATCATGCGTGTCGTGCTGATCGGGGTGTCGCACTGGCACACGCCGTTCTTTCTCGACCCCTGCCTCGAGCTGCCGGAGGTCCGGATTGTCGGCGTGAGCGATCCTGACCCTGCGCGTGCCGAACCTGTTGCCGCGAAGGCCGGATGCCGAGCCTATGGTGATTACCGGGAGCTGTGCGTGACCGAGCGGCCGGATTTCGCGTTTGCGTTGGCTCGGCATTGCGACATGGCGGAACTCGCCCGGTTTCTCATTGACAGCCGCGTTCCGTTTGCGATGGCGAAGCCGTGTGCGATCAACGCTGCCGAGGCAGCGGACATCGCCGCCCGGGCCCGGGCGGCGGGCC
>DASQVN010000631.1:0-7519 GCA_035640755.1 Rhodopila sp. | reverse complement strand
CCAGCCAGTGGAACGCGTTAGCCCAACTCCATCCACCCCCTCACCGACCGCTTCGTGACTTCGTGACTTCGTGGTGAAACATACCCAGCCTGCACGCGGCACCACCCCGCCAAAGCCGTACAGAAGCCACCGCCACCCACCCACCACCCCTTGCGCGTTCCCTCCGATCTGCAAACCTCCGGACCGTCAGCCCCCCGCTCCACCGCCAAAGGCTCCCACGTGTCCATCCCTCCCGAACTGATCATCTTCGACTGCGACGGCGTCCTGATCGACAGCGAAGCCCTGTGCGACCGCGTCGTTGCCGCCGAACTCACCGCCCAGGGCTGGCCCCTGTCACCCAAGGAGTGCCACCAGCGCTTCCTCGGCCTCACCTTCCCCGATATCCGATCCGCCGCCGAAGCCCATCTCAGCCGCCCACTCGGCCCCGACTGGGTCGACCGCCTCGTCGCCCGCGTCACCACCGTGATGGCCGAGGAGGTCGAGCCCATACCCGGCGCCCGCGAGGCGCTCGAGGCCACCACACGCCTGGGCCTGCCCTACCGCGTTGCCTCCAACTCCTCCCGCCCCGAGATGCAGGCAAAATTCACCCGCACCGGCCTCGCTCCCCTCGTCGAGGGCCGCATTCACAGCGCCTATGACCTGATCCCCCAGGGCAGGCGCGGTAAGCCCGCGCCCGACCTGTTCCTGGCAGCCGCTTCTGCCGAAAATGTCGGACCCGCCGCCTGCCTCGTCATCGAGGACTCGCTCGCGGGCATCCAGGCCGCCGTCCGCGCCGGCATGCCCTGCCTCGGCTACGCGCCCGAGGGTGACGGCACCCGCCTCCGCCAGGCAGGTGCCCTTCCCTTCCATTCCATGTTCGCGCTACCTGACCTGATCCGCACCAGGCTGCACGGACCCGCATGACCATCCCGGCCCTGAGCTACCTCTATCCGTGGACCAAGGCCTTCCACGTCATCTCGCTGATCGCCTGGATGGCCGGCATGTTCTACCTGCCGCGCCTGTTCGTGTACCACGTCGAGACCGTCCCCGGCAGCACGGACTCGGAACGTTTCAAGGTCATGGAATACCGGCTGATGAAGCAGATCATCAACCCGGCGATGATGTCTACCTGGACCTTCGGCATCATCCTGGTGCTCACCCCCGGCACGATCGACTGGTCCGCCGGCTGGTGGCACGTCAAGCTCACCTGCGTCGTGCTGATGTCCGCCCTGCACGGCGCCTACTCGCGCTGGCGCAAGGATTTCCTGCACGACCGCAACCGCCGCCCGCAGCGCTTCTACCGGATCGCCAACGAAATCCCCACGGTGCTGATGGTCATCATCGTCATCATGATCATCGTCCGCCCCTGATGGTCCTACCTTCATCGTCCCACCTCCCCAGAGATCCTCCAATGCCGCTCCGCATCGTCGACATCCGCGAAGTCACCAAGCCGATCAGCAGCCCGATCCGCAACGCCTACATCGATTTCAGCAAGATGACCTCGAGCCTCGTCGCCGTGGTCACCAACGTCCAGCGCAACGGAAAGCCCGTGATCGGCTACGGCTTCAACTCCAACGGCCGCTACGGCCAGGGCGGCCTGATCCGCGAACGGTTCGCCCCGCGCATCCAGGAGGCCGATCCCGCCTCCCTGCTCGACGACACCGGTGACAACCTCGACCCCGACAAGGTCTGGGCCGCCATGATGCGCAACGAAAAGCCCGGCGGCCACGGCGACCGCTCGGTTGCCGTCGGCACCATCGACACGGCGGTCTGGGACGCGGTGGCAAAAATCGCCGGAAAGCCCCTGTTCCGCCTGCTCGCCGAACGCCACGGCCGAGCCGCCGATCCGAACGTCTTCGTCTATGCCGCCGGCGGCTACTATTATCCCGGCAAGGACGACAGCGCCCTCTGCGCCGAGATGCGCAGCTACCTCGAACGCGGCTATACGGTCGTCAAGATGAAGATCGGCGGCGAATCCCTCGCCGATGACCGCCGCCGCATCGAGGCGGTATTGCGCGAAATCACTCCCCTCGCCCGCCTCGCCGTCGATGCCAACGGCCGCTTCGACCTGCAGACCGCCATCGACTACGCCAGGATGCTGCGCGACTACGACCTGTTCTGGTACGAGGAGGCCGGCGACCCGCTCGACTACCAGCTCCAGGCCGCCCTCGCGGAATTCTACCCGGCCCCGATGGCCACCGGCGAGAACCTGTTCAGCCACCAGGACGCCCGCAACCTGATCCGCTACGGCGGCCTCCGCCCCGACCGCGACTGGCTGCAGTTCGACTGCGCCCTGTCATACGGTCTGTGCGAATACCAGCGCACCCTGGCAATGCTGAAGGACCACGGCTGGTCCTGGCGGCGCTGCATCCCGCACGGCGGCCACCAGATGTCGCTCGCCATCGCCGCCGGCCTCGGCCTCGGCGGCAACGAAAGCTACCCCGACGTCTTCCAGCCCTACGGCGGCTTCCCCGATGGCACGAAGGTCGACAACAGCATCGTCACCCTCCCCGAGCTCCCCGGCATCGGCTTCGAGGGCAAGTCCGACCTCTACGCCGCCATGCGCGAGCTGGCGAGCTGACGCCCCCTCGTCATGGTGGGCGGATCCCCGGCGCAAGGCCGGGGACATGGGCCCGCCAGCCGTGACTTTGGCCCGTACAACGCCCCGCAACCCCGGCGCTACATCCCGCCCGGATAATTCGGCCCGCCGCCCCCCTCGGGCGGCACCCAGTTGATGTTCTGCGTCGGGTCCTTGATGTCGCACGTCTTGCAGTGCACGCAGTTCTGCGCGTTGATCTGCAGCCGCGGCGCTCCCTCATCCGCACCGACGATCTCATAGACCGCTGCCGGACAGTACCGGATTTCCGGGCTCTTGTACCGTACCCAGTTCACGGCAATCGCCTTCTCCGGCTGGTAGAGCTGCAGATGCGCCGGCTGGTTCTCCTCATGGTTGGTGTTGCTGATGAACACCGAGGACAACCTGTCGAACGTCAGCACCCCATCCGGCTTCGGATAGCTGATCCGCGGCGCCTTGTCCGCCTCTACCAGCGTCTCGTAGTCCGGATGCGGGTGATGGAACGTCCACGGCGCCTTGCCGCGGAACAGGTACGTGTCGATCGCGCTGTACGCCAGCCCGCCATACAGCCCGAACTTGGCGAACGACGGCCGGACATTGCGCACCGAGGACAGCTCCTCCCACAGCCAGCTTGCCCGCAGCTTCTCAGGATACGCAGACGGTTCGGCGGGCGGCGCCACCTGCGCCAGAGCCTCCGCCACTGCTTCGGCCGCCACCATCCCCGACTTCATCGCGGTATGCGTACCCTTGATCTTCGGCACGTTCAGGAACCCTGCCGTATCGCCGACCAGCAGCCCGCCCGGGAACGTCAGCTTCGGGATCGACTGGAACCCGCCCTCGCTCAGCGCCCGCGCGCCATAGGCAATGCGCCGCCCGCCCTCGAAATGCTTGCGCATTACCGGATGCGTCTTGAACCGCTGCATCTCGTCGAACGGCGACAGCCACGGGTTGCTGTAGTCGAGCCCGACGACGAACCCGTACGACACCAGGTTGTTGCCGAAATGGTAGAGCCACGATCCGCCATAGGTCCGGCGGTCCATCGGCCAGCCGATCGTGTGCTCAACCAGGCCCGGCTTATGGTTCGCCGCCGGGATTTCCCACACCTCCTTGACCCCGATGGCATAGGTCTGCGGATCGCAGCCCTGGCGCAGGTTGAAGCGCTGCATCAACTGCTTCGACAGCGACCCGCGGCAGCCCTCGGCGAAGATGGTGTATTTCGCCCGCAACTCCATCCCGCGCTGGAAGTTCTCGGTCGGCGCGCCCTCCTTGCCGATCCCCATGTCGCCGGTGGCGATGCCGACGATGCGGCCCGCTTCCTCCAGCAGCTCGGTCGCGGCGAAGCCCGGATAGATCTCCACCCCCGCCGCCTCGGCCTGTTGCCCCAGCCAGCGGACCACGTCGCCGAGGGAGACGATGTAGTTGCCGTGGTTGTGCATCTGCGGCGGGGTCGGCAGCCGGTACGCCTTGGTCTCGGTCAGATAGAGGAACCGATCGTCGCGCGCCGGGGTCTCCAGCGGCGCCCCCTTCTCCGCCCAGTCCGGGATCAGCTCGTTCAACGCCCGCGGCTCGACCACCGCGCCCGAGAGGATATGGGCGCCGATCTCGCTGCCCTTCTCCACCAGGCAGACCGCACAATCGGGGGACACCTGTTTCAGCCGGATCGCCGCCGCCAGTCCCGACGGGCCGCCGCCCACGATCACAACATCAAATTCCATGGCCTCCCGCGGGGGCAGTTCCTCCGGCATATGCAACTCCTTGCCGCCTGACATGTCTTCCGATCAGACTTTATGTGCGTCAGAACACCCCTTGGGGGCAAACCGGCAAGCCCCCCAAGGGATCACGAAACCTGATCACGAAACCGCCGCGGAGTACGACGGTTGCCAGAGACCGACACGTTGCTGCTGATCGGCCATGGCTCGACCCGGCATGTGCAGGCCGGGTGCATCCTGCACCGCCATGCCGAGGCATTGCGGGCCACCGGCCATGCCGTTGCCGTCGCGTTCCTGAACGGCACCCCCTCGGTGCAGGAGGCACTGCAGCCCCTCGGCAATCGAGCCCTACGGGTCGTGCCGTTCTTCATGGAGGACGGCTGGTTCACCCGCGTCGCCATCCCGCGTGCGCTGGCCGGCACCCGAGCGCATCTCTGCCCTCCGATCGGTACCCACCCCGCCCTGCCGGCCCTGATCCGCCGCCAGGCGGCGGCCGCGTGCGAACGCCTGTCGATCCCCATGCAAGAGGCTGCGGTCCTGCTGATCGGGCACGGTTCGGCCAGTGCCCCAGGCCGGCACCTGGCGCTGCACGACCATGCCGCCGCACTCGCCGCGGGCGGGCATTTCGCAACCGTCGTCCCCGCCTGCCTCGAGGAGCCGCCGTTCGTCGCCGATGCCCTGGCTGGCCTGCGCACCCACCCGGTGATCGCCGTCGGCTACTTCGCCAACCTGGGCGGCCACGTGACGCAGGATCTCCCCACGCTGCTGCAGGCCGAACGCGCCGCGCGCGGTTCGGCGGCACCGTCGGTGCACTTCGCCGGCTGTGTCACGGAAGACGCGGCCATCGCCGAAATCATACTGGACCAGGCCCGGAAGGACGGGTCCAACGAGGGCCAGACCAAACGAGGCCAAACCAAGGGAGGATAGCATGTTCGCCTATGTCGGTGGCTACACGACGCGCGACCGCGACGGGCGCGGCAACGGCATCAACGCCTACCACGTCGATCCCCGGAGCGGCGCCTGGACGCATCTGCAGCACCTCGGCGGGCTGGAGAACCCGTCACTGTTCACCCTCAACCGCGCCGGCACCCGGCTCTACAGCGTGCACGGTGGCCGCAACCTGCTCAGCGCCTTCGCCATCGACACGACGAGCGGCCGGCTGAGCCTGCTGAACCAGATCGACTGCCAGGGCAACAACCCGGTCGACTCGGCGCTTGATCCAACCGAGCGGTTCCTGGTCGTCGCGAACTACGGCAGCGGCGCCGTCGCCGTCGTGCCCCTCGCCGACGACGGCGCGCTGCAGCCGGTCAGCCAGTTGGTGCCGCTGCTCGGCCCGCCCGGCCCCGACCCGAAGGAGCAGACGTCCTCCCACCCGCACGCTGTCATCTTCGACCCGAGCGGCCGCTTCGTCATCATCCCCGACAAGGGTCTTGACCGCACCTTCCTGTTCCGCTTCGAGCATGGCCGCCTGAGCCCGGCGCCGCAGCCCTTCGCCGCCTCCGCCCCCGGTGCGGCACCGCGGCACGCGGCGTTCCACCCTTCGCTGCCGGTGCTCTATGTGAACAATGAGCTCGATTCGACCGTCACCGTGTTCGACTGGGCGGACGGGACCGCCACGGAACGCCAGGTGATCTCGACCCGCAGCGATGGCCATCCCGGCCGGAACACGACGGCGGAGATCGCTGTTTCGCCGGACGGGCGGTTCCTCTATGTCTCGAACCGCGGCCAGGACGATATCGCCCAGTTCCTGATCGCGCCGGAGACCGGGCTGCTGAGCATGGGCGGGCATTACCCGACCGGCGGGCGACGCCCGCGCTTCTTCACCCTCGGCCCGGATGCCAGGCACCTGTATGTCGCCAACCAGGACAGCGACGAGATCACCGTCTTCCATGTCGATCTGAAGGCCGGCAGCCTGATTCCCACCGGGGTGCGGATCGCGGTCGGCAGCCCGTCGGCAATCAGCTTCATCACCCCTTGAAACTGCGGCAATATCGCGTCGATACTGTTTCCAACTTATACTTCGCATGGGAACGACTCGAATGGCCAGGACCCCTACCGCGCGCGAAACGGCCGCGAAGGCGAAGGCACCGGCCGTGAAGGAGCCGGCTGCCAAGAAGACGGCTGCCAAGGCAGCTGCGAAAACGCCCGCCAAGGCGGCCCCCAAGGCACCGGCTGCACCGGCGAAGAAGGCGGCCGTGGCCTCGAAGTCCGCTGCCGGTCGCCAGGCGCCGGCCACCACGAAGACCCCCACCCTTGCCGGTAAGGCCGGCGCGAAGTCCACCGCCAGGATGGCGCCCTCCCGCACACCGGCGGCAGCCAAGGCAGCGCCCGCCAAGGCCACACCGGCAAGGACCGCATCGGCAAAGACCGCACCGATTAGGACCAAGCCGGCGAAGGCTGCGCCCGCAAAGACCGCGCCGGCAAAGCGCGCACAGGCCAAGGCGGCGCCCTCGAAGACCGCCGCCGCGAGAGGCGCGCCCGTGAAGTCAGCGCCGGCGCAGAAGGCACCGGTGCGCCGCCCGGCGGTGCGTCCCACCGTTCCGGTGCCAGTCACCCGCCTACCGACCGCCCGCCGCTCCCGCCCCGCGCCGGCCCCGCGCAAGGTGCCGGCCCGCAAGCTCAGCGCCGCGGGCGGGCCTCAGGTCTTCACCGTCAGCCACCTCCAGGGCGACAATGACTTCAAGCAGGATGGGCTGAGGGCTTACGCAAAATACCGGGATCTCGGCATCGCCGCCGCCACCGGCGGGCTTTGCCAGGCGCACGTCATCCGCTTCATCCCGCCGTGCACCGACGAAGTGCGCAAGCGCCACGCGCACAAAGTGGAGCTCCAGCTCGTCTACGTGCTCCAAGGCTGGATCAAGAACGAGTTCGAGGGCCATGGCGAGCAGATGATGTCGGCCGGAAGCTGCTGGCTGCAGCCCTCCGGCATCGAACACACGGTGCTGGACTATTCGCCGGACTGCGAACTGCTGGAGATCATCATCCCCGCCGACTTCCCGACCGAGGAGGTCGCCTGACCCGCGGCCCCCCTGACGCACCCCCTGGCCGCTGTGCGCGGGCTTGCGTCCAGCCGCGCGCGGCTGTCTATGGAGGGCGATGGTCTCGCATGAGCGGCTCGACTGCCTGAAATGCCCGGCACTGTGCTGCCGCATGGCGGGCTACGTCCGCGTCAGCCAGGCTGACATCCGCCGGCTGGCCAAGCACCTCGGCCTGAGCACAGCGGAGTTCGAGCGGCGGCACATCGTCGAGGTGACCA
>DASQVN010000630.1:0-7993 GCA_035640755.1 Rhodopila sp. | reverse complement strand
AAGGCAGATCGAACTCGGTCAACTCGCCATCGAAGTAGGCATCAAGCTGCGCGCGCGCACGCTCCAGCAGACCCGAGGGTGTCTGCTCCGGCACCCATCCCCAGTCCAGGGACACGATCGCGCCGTCGTCCTCAAACACGGTGATATCCCCGATCGGAGCGTGAAGCGAAACCTGCGGCACCTGCGCCTACCCTACGCGGAACGCGGGATGCCAACCCCGCCTCGCCCCCTGTGTCAAGCCGCCTCCCGTTGTCAGCCGGCAGCCGCCTGTCCAGGTCGCCGGCAGCTTGGCGGCCACCCTGCCGGCGGTCAACCACGCCGCCGAATCCGGCACGTTCATGGTTCCTTAACGACTCCTCCCTATCGTGCCCGCCCGTTGTATCTGCGGAGAATGTCATGGGTTGGCTGTCCGGTCGGTTCTCACCTGTACGATTCATCCGGGACCGGTCGATCTGGCTGAAGCTGGCCGCAACCGTCGTCGGCGCGCTGGCGCTGCTGGCCGGCGTGTCGCTGTTTACGCTGGACCGCCTCGGCACCGTCGTCGGGCTGCAACAGCACTTCGTCGCGCAGTCCGGCATCGAGCACCAGGTGCAGCAGGGCCTGGTAGCCGCACAGGAACTCCGCGTCGCCGCGCGGGAGTTGATGGCGCAGCAGACCGCCGCCGACGTGCGCCGCACGTTGGATCGCGCCACCGGGCAGCGGGCCGCAGCGGAAGAGCTGCTGCGCCGGCTGGATGCCGGCCCCGACCAGCCCCTCCTCGACACCGCACTCGCTGACTTGAACAGCCTTATGGAGACAGTCGGCAAGGCTGCGACCCTCCGCGCCGACATGATCACTGCCCGCCAGAAGCATATCCTCCAGGTCCGCCCGGTGCTCGAGAATGCGATCAAAACGCTGACCGAGGAGCTCAGCCACGGCGCCGCCATGGCCGGTGGCGTCGATTCCGTGCGCGCTGCGGCACAGCAGACAGGCGGAGGCAGCACCGACCTGAGCGACCCGGCAATGCTGGCCGCAACGCAATACCGCTTGGTCATGAGCCGCCTGCAGGCCTCGGCCCTGCTGTTCATGGCAACCGGCAACGGATCGGCGGCAAACGACGTGAAAAACGCCGCCACCGAGGCCGCCACCAGCATGGAAGCCATCCTGTCGAACGCCAGCTCGGACGCCATCAGGACCGATGCCCACACGGTGGAAACGATCGGCGCCGGCCTGGCCAAGGCGGCGATTGAGCTGATCGACACGTCACGGCAGCTCGACCAGCTCGCCGGCCCGCAGGTCGAGGCCGCCAGCACACGCATGCAGGCATCCTTCGAGGCGCTCGCCCGCAGCGCCGAAACCCGGGCGCACCAAGCCGCCGATCAGGCGCACGACGCTGCAGCCACGGCCGCCAGCAACCTCCATGCCATGCTGCTCGGCATCACCGTCCTCATGGTCGCGCTCGGCACCCTGACGACCTGGATGCTCGCCGCGCCGATCCGCCGCCTCACCGCACTGGTGCAGGAGATCGCTGCCGGCCGCACCGACCATGCGGTGCCCTTCACCGGCTGGAAGGATGAGATCGGCCGAATGGCCGCCGCCGTCGAGACCCTCCAGGATGTCATGCGGCAGACCTTCATCCAGAGCCAGATGATCGAGCAGCTTCCCGTCGGCGTCATGACCGCCGACCCCACGGACGGCTGCCGCATCACCTATATGAATGAGGAAGCGCACCAGATCCTCGATCCGCTGCGTGCTCATCTGCCGGTCACGGCCGATGACCTGGTCGGCCAGAGTATCGACGTATTCCACCACCACCCGGAACAGCAGCGCGCGCTCATTGCCGACCCCACCCGCCTGCCCTACCGCAGCCGCCTCTCGCTCGGCCCCGAAACGCTGGAGGTCCGGGTCAGCGCCATCTACGACAACCAGCGGAATTATGTCGGCCCGCTGGTGATCTGGCGGCGCCTGACCAGCCAGGTGCGGTTGGAGGAGCAGTTCGAGCAGACCATCGGCGCAATCGCCCGCGGCGTATCGGACTCGGCTGACGCCATGCGCGCCGCCGCAACCGTGCTGCGCGAAGGCGCCGTCGCCGCGCATCAGCGCACCGTCACCGTCGCCGCCGCATCCGATCAGGCGGCCGGCAGCGTCCATACCCTGGCCGCGAGCGCCGAGGAACTGTCGGCCTCGATCAGCGAGGTCGAGCGGCAGGTGAAGGAGTCAACGCGGATCGCGGCCTCCGCAGTCGCCGATGCGCAAGCAACCGACGCCAGCGTCGGCTGCCTGAGCGATGCCGCCAACCGGATCAACGACGTGGTGCGCCTGATCAGCAGCATCGCCTCGCAGACCAACCTGTTGGCACTCAATGCAACCATCGAAGCCGCGCGCGCCGGTGAGGCCGGCAAGGGCTTCGCCGTGGTCGCCACCGAGGTGAAGAACCTCGCAGCTCAGACCGCCCGCGCAACCGATGAGATCGGCGGCCAGATCGGCGCCATCCAGCACGCCACCGCACAGGCGGTGACGGCACTGCAGTCGATCGGCCAGACCATCGAACGGATGAACGGAATCACCGGCAGCGTCGTGGCGTCCGTCAACCAGCAGGAGCAGGCAACACGCGCGATCGCCGAGGCCGTTCAGCAAGCCGCTGCCGGGACCTCCGATGTGAACACCAACATCGCCGCAGTCAGCGTCATGGTCGATGAAACCGGCGGCAAGGCCGATACCATGCTGGCCGCCGCCACCGCGATGGCGGAACAGGCCGCCATACTCCAGCAGGAGGTCGCCCACTTCCTCGTCTCGGTGCGCGAAGCGGCGTAGCAACCCACCGCTGTCGCGCCGTGCCCCGCGTACCTCGTCATGGTGGGCGAAGGCCCACCGTCCACGGCTTCACGGCGAGAAAACAAGGACATCAATGATGGCCGTTCCGGCCACGTCAACGATCCCGGGCCAGCCGAGAACGCCCCTTGCCTGCGGCCGCTTGGATTACTCCGCAGCCTCGGCGCCGCTCTCTGCCGCACCAGCCGCGGTCGTGGTACGGGCCCGTTCGGCGATGCGGGCCCGCTTGCCGCTGCGGCCGCGCAGATAGTACAGCTTGGCGCGGCGCACATCGCCGCGGCGCACCACCGTGATGTCGGCGATGGTCGGCGCATAGAGCGGGAACACGCGCTCCACCCCCTCGCCGTAGCTGATCTTGCGCACGGTGAAGTTGCTGTTCAGCCCTTTGTTGGAGCGGGCGATGCACACCCCTTCGAACGCCTGCGTGCGGGTGCGGTCGCCCTCGATGACCTTCACGGACACACGCACCGTGTCGCCGGGCTGGAAGTCCGGCACGGCACGCGCCTGGGTCAGGCGCGCAATCTGCTCCGCCTCGAACTGCTGGATGATATTCATGGTCTTCGTCCTTCCGTTTCTCGGCGGCGCTCGCCGCATGGTTACGCCGCGGCCGTCGCCGCAGGGTTACTCCGCGGCCGTCGCCGCAGCGTCATGGGACGCGAGGGCGGCCCACAGGTCGGGCCGCCGTTCGCGGGTGATCCGTTCCGCCTCCTCCTGCCGCCAAGCGGCAACCGCGGCATGATGGCCCGACAGCAGCACCTCCGGCACGCGCCGCCCCTGCCACTCCGCCGGCCGCGTATAGTGCGGGTATTCCAGCAGGCCGTGGGAAAAACTCTCCTCCGCCGCGCTGTCAGCCGATCCCATGACACCGGGCAGCAGCCGGACGATGCTGTCCAGCACGACCAGCGCCCCGAGCTCCCCGCCCGACAGCACGAAATCAGCGATCGAGAGTTCGATCATGCCCCGCGCCTCGATCACCCGCTGATCGATCCCTTCGTACCGCCCGCACAGCAGGATCACGCCCGCCTCCCCGGCAAACGCCCGCGCATCCGCCTGGGTGAAGCGTCGGCCACGCGGCGTCAGGTAGACGGTGGGCCGCCCATCGGCAACCGACGCGACAGCCGCATCAACGATGTCGGGCCGCAGCACCATGCCGGCCCCGCCGCCGAACGGGGTGTCGTCCACCGTCCGGTGCCGGTCGCCGGCAAAGTCCCGGATGTTCGTCACATCCAGCGACCACGCTCCCGCTTCCAGCGCCCGTCCCGCCAGCGACATGCCGAGCGGCCCGGGGAACATGGCTGGGAATAGCGTCAGGACCGAGGCGCGCCAGCCGCTCATGCCGCCGCATCCTCCGCACCTGGAATGACGATCTCCTCCGGCGGAGCCACCACGATCCGCCCGGCGGCGATATCCACCGTCGGGACGCAGATCCTGGTAAATGGCAGGACCAGCTGCGCGGCACCCTGCCGCTCGATCTCCAGGCTGGCACCCGCACCATAGTCGTGCACGGCCGCAACCGTGCCAACCGGCGCACCGGAGGCATCCACCGCAGCCAGCCCGATCAGGTCGGCAAGGTAGAATTCGTCCTCTTCGGCCGGCGGCAAGGCTGAATGGTCGACGAACAGCCTGGTATTGGTCAGCTTCTCGGCCGCGCTGCGGTCGGCAACCTTGACCGCGACGCCACCGACGATCTCGGACACCTCTGCAATGCCGTCACCCTTCCAGCGGAGCGTGAACGTGCGTCCGCGGTCATCGTGCAGCGGCCCGTACGCGGTCAATGCCGCGGGATCGGCCGTGTGACTGGCCACACGCACCAACCCGCGCACACCATGCGCCCGGCCGATCACGCCCAACTGGATGCGGCGTTCAGGCACGCATCACCTCAGGCGGCCGCGGCAGCAGCCTTGGCACGTTCCTGCGCCTTCTTCTTCGGCGCAGACTGCTTCGGCTGCTCATTCCACGTCGGCATCGGCGCCAGACCGGCGTTGCCCAGGAACTTCGCCACACGCTCGGTTGCCACCGCGCCATGACTCAGCCAGTGCTGCAGCCGCTCGGCCTGCAGCCGTACGCGATCCTGGTGCTCGGACGGCAGCATCGGGTTGTAGCTGCCCACCTTCTCAATGAAGCGGCCGTCGCGCGGGCTGCGGCTGTCGGCGATCACGATGTGATAGTACGGGCGCTTCTTCGCACCGGCCCGGGCGAGGCGGATCTTCAAACCCATGTAATCCTGTCTCCTGTCTTAACGGTGTGAATCACGCAGCCCGACTAGAAGGGCCGTCGGTGATGGCCATGGCCGGGGATCCCCCCCTTCGGCATCAGGGCAGCCAGGCCATTCCGCATCAGCCCCTTCTGCCCCAGCCTGTTCATCTTCTTCATCATGTCCGACATCTGGTCGTACTGCTTCAGCAGCCGGTTCACGTCCTGCACCGTGGTGCCCGACCCCGCCGCGATGCGCTTCTTGCGGCTCGCCTTGATGATGTCCGGCTGGCGCCGCTCCTTGATGGTCATGGAGGAGATGATCGCCGCCTGCCGCTTCAGAACCTTCGTATCGAGATCCGCCCCCTCAAGCTGCGCCTTCAGCTTGCCCGCGCCCGGCAGCATCCCCAGGATACCCGACAGGCTGCCCATCTTGCTGATCTGGCGCAGCTGGCTCGCATAGTCCTCGAGGTCGAACTTCCCCCGCATCATCCGGGCGGCAAGCTTCTCCGCCTCGGCCTGGTCGATGGTGTCGGAGGCCATCTCCACCAGCCCGACGATGTCACCCATGCCCAGGATGCGGCCGGCAACGCGTTCGGGATGGAAATCCTCCAGCGCGTCCTGCTTCTCACCCACGCCGATCAGCTTGATCGGCGCGCCGGTGATGGCGCGCATCGATAGCGCCGCGCCGCCCCGCGCATCGCCGTCCATGCGGGTCAGCACGATGCCGGTGATCGACAGCGCCTCATTGAATGCCTTGGCGGTGTTCACCGCGTCCTGACCGGTCATCGCATCGACAACCAGCAGCGTCTCCGCCGGACTGCTCACCGCGCGGACGTCGCGCACCTCATCCATCAATTCCTGGTTGATCGACAGGCGGCCCGCGGTGTCGAGGATCACCACGTCGTAGCCCTCGCGCCGCCCCACATCCATCGCCCGCTGCGCGATCTGCACCGGAGTCTGCCCCTGCACGATCGGCAAGCTCGGCACCCCTGCCTGCTCGGCGAGCTGCGCGAGCTGAAGCTGTGCCGCCGGACGCTGCGTATCCAGGCTGGCGAGCAGCACGCGGCGCCGTAGCCGTTCCTTGATCCGCCGAGCGATCTTGCCCGCGGTGGTGGTCTTGCCCGAACCCTGTAGCCCGACCATCAGGATCGGCACCGGGGCGGCGGCATTCAGATTGAGCGGAACCGCCCCCTCACCGCCCAGCGCCTCGATCATCACGTCGTTGACGATCTTGACCACCTGCTGGCCCGGCGTGACCGAGGACAGCACCTCCGCGCCCACCGCGCGCTCCCGCACCTTGGCGATGAAGTCGCGCACCACCGGCAGGGCAACGTCGGCATCCAGCAGCGCCAGGCGAACCTCCCGCAGCGCTTCGGAAACGTCCGCTTCGCTCAGCGCGCCGCGGGTGCGGAGGCGGTCGAAGACCCCTGACAGCTTGTCCGACAGTGCTTCAAACACCGGCCTTGACCTCCCTGAACCTCAAGACGCTGATACTCCAAACAGATACGCGCCGCTGCGCGAACCCTCGCGGAGCGGCGTAGCCCCCACCCTCGGCGGGGACCGGGTAATGCAATTGACCCGGGGCGCGCTATATGCCGGCACCGGACGCGTCGTGTCAATGCAAGGGTTTCGCACGCCTGCACCGTGGCTGGGCCAACCGGTGAGCAAGATTTAATCTTGCGAGTACATTGTGCTCCGGTTATCGAGTTTTTGGATTTCCACCTCGATTTACACTCGTCGCCGATGGCACCGGATCGTACTTCACTGACGGCCCGGGATCGTTAAGGCTCCGATTTGCATGAGGCCATGATGCCTGGGGCAGACACCGTCTCGACACATCTCCGATATGCCGCCCGCACTGGGAGCTGGCCGACCGATCTGATCATCGCAGCGGTCTTCATTGCCGTGTACGCCCTGGTCATCCACGCCTTCCAATATCAGGGTGCCCTCGGCGAGTCCGATCTGTACCGGGTGCTGGTCGGCATCATGGCCGGGGCCGACAGCGGCGACGGCTTGGCCACCGACCTGCACTACGACCGCGATTTCGGCTTCGGCTATCTCGCCGCGTTCTACGCATTCGCCGATCCGGCCACGCTGCGAGACCCCGACCGGCTGATGGCCCTGATGAGCCAGGTCGGGTTCTGGTCCGCCCTGGCCGGGCTTGCCCTGTTCTGGTGCGCGGTGCGGCTGGTGCATGGCTCGTTGACTGCCAACGTCGCGCTGATCGTGTTCGCCCTGGCGCCGATCATCCCGGAGCTGGCGACCTCCGGACACCAGGTCCTGCCGATGTTCGCCTTCCTGTGCGCAGCGGCAGTCCTGATGTTCCTGCCGTTGACCGGCTGGCGCGCGGCGCTTGCGGGTGTGGCGGCATGGGCGCTCCTGCTGCTTGGCATGACAATGCGCGGCGAGGAGTTTCTGGCGTTCCCCTGGCTGGTGCTCGCCCGTGCCGATACGACGTCGTTCCGCCGGTTCATCATATCCGCCCTGCTGCGGTCCATCGCCCCCGCCCTGGCGATCGTCGGGTGGGCGGTACTGCAGCGGATTGTGCTGCCGGCAGCCAGCAATGAGATGGGATCGACGATCAGCCTGTATTTCACGGAATTCTACCGCTGGCGGACGATCGCGCCGGGCGTTGTCTATATGATGACCGGCTGCGGCTTCGCGACCGTGGCAGTCGCCGCCGGTGCCGTCGTCTATCTTGGCTGGCAGGAGCTCGCCGGCCGGCGGATTGCGCCGGCGGCCGGATTGGGCGCGTGGCTGGGACCGGCCGCGCTGGTGCTTGTGCCGTTCCTGTTCTTCGTGCCGAACCCGCAGCCGACACGCCATTTCATGCTGACACTCGCCGGCCTGGGCATCTTCATCGGCATGGCATGTGCCCGGTTCCCCCGCGCCGGACGCGCCACCGCCGTGGTCGCCGCGCTGTGCATCGGCGCCGCGAACCAGGTCTTTGCGGAACTGGTTCGGCCGCCATTGCTTCGCATCAACG
>DASQVN010000629.1:0-5114 GCA_035640755.1 Rhodopila sp. | reverse complement strand
TGGCGCGGACGATGGCCTGCTCATAGCGGGCCGCCGCCGAGGTGGCGCGCAGGCCCGCGCCAGCGGCCTGGAGCAGTGCGGCGGTTGCCAGCGCGGCGATCAGAAGGGCGATCGTCACCTCCAGCAGGGTAAACCCGGCTCTCGCCTGAGGTGCTGCTGACGCGCGCATGGTCAGCCTGCGGCCAGGTTATTCAGGCTCAGCATCGCCGACATCAAGGCGGCGACGATGCCGCCGACGGCCAAGCCCATCAGGATCGTCAGTCCGGGCACCAGAAGCGACAGCAGGCGCTGGGTCGCGAGCCGGGTGCGTTCGTCGTGGATGTCCGCTGCACGCAGCGCCATGGCGCCGAGCTGCGCGGTTTCCTCACCGAGACGGAGTAGGTGGATGGTGCGGGTCGGGAAGACGTTCGCGGCGGCCAGGTCCGGGGTCAGGCCACCGCCGCCCCTTGCGCTGAGGCTTGCACGCTCGGTTGCTGCGCGGGCAGCGCGGTTGCCGACGGCGTCACGCACGATGGCGAGGGCGGGGATCAGTGCGACGCCGTTCAGGAGCAGCGTGCCGAGGACGCGGGTGAACCGGGCGGCGAGGATCTCGCGCAGCAGTCCACCCAGGACGGGCACGCGCAGCAGCGCGCGGTCGATGACGAGGCGCGCAGGCTCCTGCCGCAGGAGGGCGCGGATGATGACGACGACAGCGGCGATGCTGAGCAGGATCAGCAACCCATCGTCGCGCACCGTGTCGCCGATGGCGACCAGGAAGCGGATGGATTCAGGCGGCTGCACGCCGTCCTGTTCGAACATCGGGACGAACTGGGGCAGCACCTCGGTCAGCAGCAGTGTCACGGCACCGATCATCGCGACCAGCAGGAGTGCGGGATAGATCAGGGCCGAGGTGACAGTGGAGGTGAGGGCGCGCTGGCGGTCCAGTAGATCGGCCATGCGCGCGAGCGTGGGGGCCAGGTTGCCGCCCGCTTCCCCGGCGCGGACCAGTGCCACCTGCAGTGGGGAGAAGGCGGCCGGAAACCGGGCCATGGCAGCGGAAAGCGGGCTGCCGTCACGTACTGCATCACGCAGGCCGGTGATGATGCTGCGCACGCGGGACGGGGCGGTTTCCTCCATGGTGCGCAGGGTGCGGTCGAGGTCCATGCCGGCGCCGAGCATGGTGGCGAGTTCGCGGATCAATTCGGCAACGGACTGGCGACCAGGGCCGCGGCGCGTACCGAGCTCGATGCGCAGGAGGCCGGATAAGGCCGATCCGCCGCGCTGGTTGGCCGGTTCGGCACGCACGGGCAGCGAGCCCTGGCGGCGGAGGCGGGCGATGACCTCGGCCTCGGTCGCGGCTTCCATGGTGCCGGTCAACCGCTCCCCGCCGGGAGCGATAGCTGTATAACGGAACAGCGTCATGTGTCGGCCCGGACGCTGCGGGAGACTTCCTCCAGCGTGGTTTCGCCGGCGAGGGCGGCAGACAGGCCGGCGTCGAACATGGTTTCCATGCCAGCTGCGACGGCATCGCGCTCAATACTGGCGTGGTCGGCACGATCAAAGATCAGGCGCTCGATCTGCGGGCCCATCTCAAGGAACTCGGCGATGGCCGCTCGGCCTCGGTAGCCGGTCTGGCGGCATTCCGGGCAGCCGGTGGCGTGATAGAGGGTGATCGGCCGCTGCTCCGTGCGGGTATCGAGGCGGAAGCGCTCGACCAGACGCGGGGGCGCGGGTTCGGGTCGGCGGCAGGCAGGACACAGGCGGCGGACCAGGCGCTGCGCCATGACGCCGCGCAGGACGGCGGTGAGCAGGTAATCCTCGACGCCCATGTCGCGCAGGCGGGTGACGGCGGCGGCGGCGGAGTTGGTATGCAGGGTCGAGAGTACGAGGTGCCCAGTCAGCGCGGCTTGCACGGCGATCTGCGCAGTCTCGGCATCGCGGATTTCGCCGACCATGATGACGTCAGGGTCCTGGCGGAGGATGGAGCGGAGCAGGCTCGCGAAGGTCAGACCGATCTGGGTGCGCACCTGGATCTGGTTGATGCCGTGAAGCTGATACTCGATCGGATCCTCGACAGTGACGATCTTGCGGGTTACGGCGTTCAGGGCGAGCAGGCCCGTGTAGAGCGTGGTGGTCTTACCGCTGCCGGTCGGGCCGGTGACCAGGACAATGCCGTTCGGCAGTTCCAGCGCCGCATTGAACTTGCGGATCACAGGGGCGGCGAGGCCGAGCTTGCCGAAATCGAAGGTGACGGCGCCGCGGTCGAGGATGCGGAGCACGACGGTTTCGCCGTGCAATGAGGGGATGGTGGAGACACGGAAATCGATGTCCTGGCCGCGCACCGCCATCTTGATGCGGCCGTCCTGCGGCATGCGGCGTTCGGCGATGTCGAGCCGCGCCATGATCTTGATGCGGGAGGTGATGGCGGCGGCGAGATTGCGGGGCGGCGTTTCGGCCTCGTGCAGCACCCCGTCGTAGCGGTAGCGGACGCGCAGACGATCCTCGAACGGCTCGATATGGATGTCGGAGGCCTTGGTCTCTACGGCGCGGGTGATGAGCTGGTTGACCAGGCGGATCACGGGCGCCTCGCTGGCAAGATCCTTCAGGCGCTCGGTGTCATCTTCCAGCGCGGTTTCGGCGAGCTCAGGCTCGGTGACGTCGGTTTCCTCGGGGTAGAGGCGGTTGAGTGCGGCTTCGAGCTCGATGGGGACGGCGATTTCGAGGCGGACCTGGCGGTTGGTGGCGATGGTGACGGCGGTCGGGGTAAAGGTATCGAGTGGGTCGCCAACGGCGAGGGTGAGCGTGCCACCGTCGTCGGCGACCGGGATGGCGCGGGCGTGCCGCAGGAAGGCGGCAGGCAGCAGGTCACGCAACAGTGGATCGCTCTGCGGGTAGCGGGCGGGGGTGGCGACCGGGACGCCGAGGAGCTGGGCGTAGGCGTCGGCTAGGCCGCGTTCGGAGACGAGACCGAGCTGGTTCAGGACGATATCGATGCGCTGGCCGCTTTCGGCCGCGACGCGGCGGGCGCGGTCGAGCGTGCGCTGGTCGCACTGGCCTTGCCTGACCAGGAGATCAGCAAGGTCGTCGAGGCGATCGCTGATCATGGCGTCCATTCCGGGAGTCCCTGCGTACTGGCTCACCGCGAGACGGGCGACGGGCAGGCTGCTGATGTCCGCGGCAGGCGATCAGTTAGCCGGACGCGGCTGCCGGCGCCAGTGCCGAACCTGTGTCGCGCAGATGGAGCAACTGAGCGGCATGGAGGATCGTGTTAGCGCCGGGAAAGGTCAACCACGGCAGCGAAGCCGGTTTCGGTGCCGAAGGCCAGATAGGCGCCATCTGGGCTCCAGGCCAGGGTGGAGATCGGACCGTGGCCGGGGGGCGCGATCGGCACGATGCGGGAGGAGTTGATGTCGGCGAGCACCACCAATCCGTCGGCGAAGCCGCCGGCGACGATATCCTCGCGCGGGTGGCAGGCGACCTGGTTGCAGATGATTCCATCGCCGCCGGCGAGTTCCAGCGGCGCCTTGCCCATCGGGCCGCCGCCAAAGAACGGCCACAGCACCATGGAATCGGCGCCGCTGCTGGCCATCCATTTGCCGTTGCGGGTGAACGACAGGCTTTGCGTCTTGGCGGGATAGCCGCTCATGCGCATGTGCTGGCCGTCGGGCAGCTTCCAGCCGTGCAGGGCGTTCTCCTGCATGGCGGTGACCACGGCTTCGCCCTCCGGGTGGATGATGATGCCGGTGTGGCTGCCCTTCCACTCCAGCTTGCGCGGGGTGTCGGTCCTGGCGGCGACGAACCAGAGCGTCGCGCCATTGTAGTGCGAGGCGCCGATCCGCTTTCCCTTGCCGTCGAAGGCGAGACCGGTGACGGTGGAGGGGTGCGGCAGTTCCTTCAATTGGCGGCCGGTCTCATCGAACAGACGTACGATCCTGCCGGCACTGGCGGCGATCAGCCCCTTGTCCCTGTCGAGCGTGTAGGTCGCGACATGCTCCACCCACTTCATTCCGAAGGAGGCGACATCCGACGCGATGCCGTCCGCGCCCAGGCGGCGTACTTGGCCGTCATCGCCGCCAGAGATGAAACCCTGGCCGGCCGGATCGACGGCCATTGCCAGGACGGCGCCGTCATGGACGGCGGCCTGCGTCCAGTCCTTACCGCCGCGCAGCATGGCAACCGAGCCATCGCCCAGGCCGAAGCCGACGACTGTGCCATCGCGGGAAAACCGTGCGGCGACGGCGAAGGCGCCGAGGTCGCGCGTGGTGCCTCTTGTATCCAGCAGAAAGGGGACGGACTGGCTCATGCCCGGGTTTTCAGCCGATCGGCCGCAATGGTCAACCGGGGCGGTCAGCGCGGTTACAGCGGGATCGCGAGCAGCGTATCGAAGTGGCTGCTGTCGCAGACCACGATCCGTTGGGCGATGCGCAGTCCGTCCGATGTGTCGTGCAGGCGATCGAGATAGATGCCGGTCGCGAACAGGTCGGTCTGCGCGCCGCGCAAAATGCGCACGACCAGAAACGGGGTTTCGGCCTCGATCACGCTGTTCCCCTGCGAAGTAACCAGCGGCAGGCCGATGATGTGCCGGTAGCTCTGGCGTTCGTAGATGTTCGCCGTCCGTAGCGCGGTGATGCGGTCGCGCAGCATGGCCTTGGAGTCGGCATACACGATGCCTGCCTGATAGCCGGCGCGATGGTTCTCGGCCGAGGTGATCTTGTAGAAGCAGTCGTCGGTGAAGAAATCGGGCCAGGCTTCCAGCCGGTCCTGGTCGATCGTTGCCGCATAGGCGGCATTCAGTTCGGCGAGGCGCAGCGTGTTCATACGTTCACCAGATGGCGCCAGAGGGACCAAAAGCCGCGCACCCCGGCCTCGGTGGCGCGGGTCTGCTCGGAGCGGACACCGGCGCCGCCCATGGCGACCAGGGATGCGTCGTGTTCCGCGGCGGCGATGCCACGCTCGACGAAGCCGCCGATGCAGCCGTCCTCCATGGAGACGAAGCCGGCGGGACCGCCCAGATTCAGGTGGCGCAGGCGGCGGCTCCGCATCTCGGGCGTATCGTCGCTGTAGCCAAAGTAAATCCATTCCAGCTTTGTGCGGTCAACGCCGTCGGGGGTGAAGAAGCGGAACGCCATTGCGTT
>DASQVN010000628.1:0-2115 GCA_035640755.1 Rhodopila sp. | reverse complement strand
CTTCTCCTCCCTCGCCTTCCTGACGCCGCCTTCCCGACGCCCGTGCGGCCACTCCCCACTCCCCCGGCCGCTTGACGGGACGCCGCCAAGCCTGGACACAGGCGCCCTGAACCTGCGCCGGATGCAAACACAGTGAAGCGGTTGCTGCGAACCCTGAATGGCGAGGCGGTGTGGCCCCCGCCGGTGTGGCTGATGCGCCAGGCTGGCCGCTACCTGCCGGAATATCGTGCGGTACGCGCCCAGGTGCCGGATTTCATCGGTCTGTGCACCTCGCCCGACAAGGCGGCCGAGGTCACGCTACAGCCCATCCGCCGCTACGGCTTCGACGCGGCCATCCTGTTCAGCGACATCCTGATGCTCCCCTGGGCGCTCGGCCATGGGCTCGCATTCAGGGAGGGCGAAGGCCCGGTGCTGCCGCCATTGCGCGACGAGGCGGGGGTTGATGCGCTGCGGCCGGAGGGGATGGGCGCGCGGGTAGCGCCGATCATGGAAACGGTGCGGCTGACCCGGTCCATGCTGGCGAAGGAGGGATTTGGCGAGACCGCGCTGATCGGCTTTGCCGGCGCGCCATTCACGGTCGCGTGCTACATGGTGGAAGGCGGCGGGTCACGCGACTTCGCAGCCGTGCGCGGCATGGCGTACCGGCAGCCGGATGTGTTCCGGCGGCTGATGGACATCCTGACGGATGCCACGGTTGCCTACCTCTCGGCCCAGGTGGATGCGGGAGCCGAGGTGCTGATGCTGTTCGATTCCTGGGCGGGCGTGCTGTCGGCCGCGCAGTTCCGCGCCCATGTGGTGGCCCCGGCGGCACGGATCGTGGCGGCGCTGAAGCAGCGCCATCCCGGCGTGCCGGTGATCGGGTTTCCGCGGCTGGCCGGCCTGATGATTGGCGCCTACGCAGCAACCGGGGTGAACAGCATCGGTATCGACACCGGCAGCGACATTGCTGCCGCCGCCGCGATGCTGCCTGAGAAGGTCGCGCTGCAGGGCAACCTGGACCCGCTCGCGCTGGTTGCCGGAGGTGAAGCCATGCGGTCGGAGACCGCCGGCATCCTGCAGGCGATGCGCGGGCAGGCGATGCGCGGGCGGCCGTTCATCTTCAATCTCGGCCATGGCATCGTGCCGCAAACGCCTCCCGCGCACGTGGCCGCACTGCTGGAGCAAGTGCGTGGATAGCGGCGGAGCTGCCGCCCCGCAGACCACGCCGGCCCGGCCGAGGGTCGCCGTTGTCCTGTTCAACCTGGGTGGGCCGGACCGGCCGGAGGCGATCAGGCCGTTCCTGCTGAACCTGTTCAAGGACCCCGCAATCCTCCGGGTGCCGTTTTTCATCCGCCCCTTCCTGGCGCGGGTCATCGCCCGTGCCCGGCTGAAGCCGGCGACCGAGAACTACGCGATATTGGGCGGCAAGTCGCCGCTGCTGGAACTGACGCAGGCGCAGGCAGCGGCGCTGGAAGCCGCGCTGCCGGAGATCGAGGCGAAATGCTTCATCGCCATGCGCTATTGGCATCCGTTCAGCCTGGAAGCGGCACGGGCGGTACGGGCCTGGAAGCCGGACCACGTAGTGCTGCTGCCGCTCTACCCGCAGTTCTCGACGACCACCACCGGCAGTTCGCTGGCAGCGTGGCGGGAGGCTGCGGCGCGCGTCGGGCTCGCGGCGCGTACGACCACACTGTGCTGCTACTATGTCGATCCGGCGTTCATACGTGCGACAACCGCACTCCTCGCCGCGGCGTATGACAAGGCGCGTGCCGCCCTGCCCCCCGATGTTCCGCTGCGGGTGCTGTTCTCGGCGCACGGGCTGCCCGAGGTGATCGTCACCCAGGGGGACCCGTACCGATGGCAGGTGGAGCAGACCGTCGCGGCGGTGATGCAGGCCTGGGGCTCCAGCGCCGACCACGTGATCTGCTACCAGTCCCGCGCCACGCCGCAGAAGTGGATCGGACCCAGCACGGACGCGGAGGTCGAGCGGGCCGGGAAGGACAAGACCGCGGTGCTGGTGGTGCCGATCGCCTTTGTCTCGGAACACACCGAGACGCTGGTGGAACTGGATGTCGAGTACCGGCACCTGGCGGAGCGGACGGGGGTTCCGGGATATTTCCGGATGCCGACACAGAA
>DASQVN010000627.1:0-4938 GCA_035640755.1 Rhodopila sp. | reverse complement strand
AGAAAGCCGGCGTGAACAGTAGCCCGAACCCCGTCACCCCCAGCATCCCACCGAACACCGTCGTGCCCAGCGACTGCCGCATCTCCGCCCCGGCGCCGGTCGCTACCACCAAAGGCGCCACGCCGAGGATGAACGCCAGTGACGTCATCAGGATCGGGCGCAGCCGCGTCCGTGCCGCATGCACCGCCGCCGCGGCCGGCGCGCTGCCGGCATCCTGCGCCTGGCGCGCGAACTCCACGATCAGGATCGCGTTCTTCGCCGCCAGCCCGACCAGCACCACGAAGCCGATCTGCGCCAGGATGTCGATCGCCATGCCACGGAACATCAGCCCGGTGACCGACGCGAGCAGGCACATCGGCAGGATCAGCACGATCGACAGCGGCACCTTCCAGCTCTCATAGTTCGCCGCCAGCACCAGGAACACGAACAGCGCGGCGGCGCCGAACACCAGCACCGTCGGCGTGCCCTTCTGCTGCTGCTGGAATGCGATCTCGGTCCACTCGAAGCCGATGCCGGCCGGCAGCACCTGCTGCGCCAGCTCCTCCATCCGGTGCAGCGCCGTGCCGGTGGCCACGCCGGGCGCCGCCACACCCTGCACCTCGGCCGCCGGATACAGGTTGTAGCGCGGCACCCGGTACGGGATCGTCGTGCTCTTCAACTGCGCCACGGTCCCGATCGGCACCATCTCCCCGGCCGCGTTTCGCGCCTTCAACCCCGTCAGGTCCTGCCGGTCACGCCGGAACCGCCCGTCCGCCTGCACGATCACCTGGTATGTCCGCCCCAGCAGGTTGAGGTCGTTCACATACTGCGACCCCAGATAAACCTGCAGCGTCGAGAACACGTCGCTCGGCGTCAGCCCGACCTTCTCGGCCTTCAGCCGCTCGATATCCGCATACACCGAAGGCGAACCCGTATTGAGCAGCGTAAAGACACCCGCAAAGGCAGGGTCCCTGTTCGCCGCCGCCACCAGCGCATTCGCCGCGTCCACCAGCGCCTGGGAACCCAGGCCCGCCCGGTCCTCCAGCATCATCTTGAACCCGCCGGAGTTGCCGATGCCCTGCACCGGCGGCGGCGGAATCGTCAGCACATACGCGTCCTGGATCACCGACAGCCGCTTGCGCAGGTCCGCCAGGACCGAGGCCGCAGTCACCCCCGGAAGCGTGTGGTTGTACAGCGACGGCAGTCCCGAAAAGATCGTCCCGGAATTCGACGCCACGGTGAACGTGGTCGCATCCAGCCCCGCGAACGGCGCCACATGCTCAACCCCGGGCGTGTTCAGGATGATGTCGGTCGCCCGCTTCACCACCTGCTCGGTGCGCTCCAGGCTGGCCCCCGGCGGCAATTGCAGCACGGTGATTAGGTAGCCCTGGTCCTGCTCCGGAATGAACCCGGTCGGCACGCGCGTCAGCTCAAGCCCCGCGGTGCCGATCAGCCCGACATACACCACCGAAACGACCACCAGCGCCCGCACCAGCCGCCGCGTCAACTGCCCATAGCCATCCGACATCCGCTCGAACCCGCGGTTGAACCGCCCGAATGCCGCCGCCAGCAGCCGCGCCGCCAGCGAACCGCGCGCCGTCGCGTGCGGGCTGTGCGCCCCCAGCAGCAGCGCGCACAACGCCGGGCTGAGCGTCAGCGACACGAAGCAGGAGATCACCGTCGAGGCCGAGATCGTCACCGCGAACTGGCGGAAGAACTGCCCGGAAATCCCCGACAGAAACGCCGAAGGCACGAACACCGCACACAGCGTGAGCGCGATGGCCACCAGCGCGCCGCCCACCTCGTCCATCGTGCGGTGCGCAGCCTCGACCGGTGACAACCCCGCGCTGATGTTGCGCTCGACATTCTCCACCACGACGATCGCGTCATCGACGACAATGCCGACCGCCAGCACCAGCCCGAACAGCGACAGGTTGTTCAGCGATATCCCCAGCGCCTCCAGCACCACGAACGTGCCGACCAATGACACCGGGATGGCGACAACCGGAATGATCGTGGCGCGCCAGGTCTGCAGGAACAGGAACACCACCGCCACGACCAGCAGGATGGCGACGAAGATCGTCGGGTCGTAGATGATCTTGTAGGCGACGCCGGACGGGAAATCCTTCTCCAGCCCCTGCATCGTCGACTGCACCTCATGCTCCACGGCCAGCGAGTTCGCGCCCGGCTGCGCGAAGATCAGCAGCGGAATGCCCTCGGCGCGGTCCATATAGGCGGTGGAGCCGTAGTCCGCGGCCCCGACCTCCACCCAGCCGATGTCGCGGATGCGCGTCGTCCGGCCCTGCGCGTCGGTCTTGACGATGATGTCGGCGAACTGCTCGGGCTTCGACAGGCGCCCCAGGGCCTGCACATTGATCTGGAACGCGGCGTCGCCGGGCACCGGCGGCTGGTTCAGGATGCCGGCCGAGACCTGCACATTCTGCGCCCGCAGCGCCGCCAGCACCTCGCCGGCGTTCAGCCGGTACGCCGCCACCTTGTCGGGATCGAGCCAGATGCGCATCGCGTAGTCGCGCGCGCCGAAGATCTGCACGTCGCCGACGCCGGGCAGCCGCGCCAGCGCGTCCTTCACATGCAGCGTCGCGTAGTTCGACAGATACAGCCCGTCGCGCGACCCATCGGCCGAGAACATGTGTACCGCCAGCAGGATGTTCGGCGTCGCCTTGCGGACCTGAACGCCCAGGCGCTGCACGTCCTCGGGCAGCCGCGGCAGCGCGTCCTGCACCCGGTTCTGCGTCAGCATCTGCGCGATGTTCAGGTCCGTGCCGATCCGGAACGTAACAGTAAGGGTCAGCTTGCCGTCGCCGGTGGACTGGCTGCTCATGTACAGCATGTCCTCGACACCGTTGATCTGCTGCTCGAGCGGCGTCGCCACCGTCTGGGCGACGACCTCGGCCGACGCGCCCGGATAGTTCGTCGTGATCTGCACCGTGGGCGGTACGATCTCGGGGTACTGCGCGACTGGCAGGATGGCCAGTGCCCCCAGGCCCATCAGCGTGATGAACACGCTGACCACTGTCGCCAGGATCGGCCGGTCGATGAAGCTGTGTGTGAAGCGCATGGAAGTGCCCCCTGGCCCTCTCTCTGCCCGCGGCATGGCGGGCGACGCCTGTCTGTCCTGATGCGTGTCCGGTCGCGCCGCGAATGGCGATCGCGGGAGCGCGGAAAGTGTGGACGCGTGAATCTGCTCTACAAATCAACGGCTAGCTGTTGCCGGCCCCGGGATTCGGGGCGATGCTCGCGGCGACCGCCGTCACCTTCGCCCCTGGACGCACCCGCACCAGCCCGTCGATCACGACCCGGTCGGAAGGACTGAGCCCGCTGCGGATGATGCGCAGCCCCTGGTGCAGCCCTCCCGTCTCGACCGGCTTCGGAACCACCGTGCCGTCCGGCGCCACCGTCATCACCATTTCCCGCGACTGGTCGGGGACGATGGCGGTGGGCGGCACCAGCAGCACCGGCGCCGCGTCGGCGGTCGGAACCCGCAGCCGCGCGAACTGGCCGGGCGTGATGCTCAGGTCGGGGTTCGGCACCGTCGCCCGCGCATGGATGGTGCCGCTGCTCCGGTTCACCGCGTTGTCGATGAAGTCCAGCGTGCCGTGCCGGTCGAACCGCCCGTCGCCGTCCAGGTCGATCGCAACCTCCTCGGCCCGGAATGCGCCGCGGTGCGCCGCCTGGTAGGCCAGGTAGTCCGCCTCGCTCATGTCGAAATCGAGGTAGATCGGATCGAGCGATACGATTGTCGCCAGCGGCGTGGTCGGGCTGGTGCCGCCGCGGCTGCCGCTCACCAGGCTGCCCACCGACACCAGGTGTGCGCCGATGCGGCCGGTGAACGGAGCGTTGATGCGCGCGAACTCCAGGTCGAGCTGCGCGTCGCGGATCGCCGCCTTGGCCGCCTCGATCGCCGCCTGCGCGCTGCGCTGGTCAGCGGCGCGCTGGTCGACCGTCTCGGCCGTCCCGAAACTCGTCTGCTTCAATTGCTGCGCCCGCCACAGCTCGGCGTCCGCCAGCGATTTCCGGGCCTCGGCGGTCTGCAGTTGTGCCACCGCCTGGTCGAGCCTGATCTGGAACGGGCGCAGATCAATGACGAACAGTTGGTCGCCCTTGTGCACGACCTGCCCGTCACGGAAATCGATCGTCGCCAGCGTGCCGCCGACCTGAGCGCGCAGCTCCACGCTGTCCACCGCCGAAAACTGCCCGAGGAACCCGGTCGTGGCGGCAATGGTCTGCTGCAGCGGCATCCCGACGGTCACCTGCGGCGGTGGAGGTGGCGGCGGCGGCGCGGACCTTGTGTCATGCTGCCACGCCAGCCCGCCGGCCGTGGCGCCGATGATGACCAGCAGGCCCGCGGCGAACATGCCATGGCGTCGCCGCCCGCGCCGCACCGGCCGGCGGAACGCCTCGCGCGTCCGTTCGACCACATCGGGTTCAGTAATGGTGGGATGTGTCATGCCTCGCCCCTCGGCCACGCCGCCCGCGTAACCACGCCGGCAGTCTGGCCCAAATCGATGTGTTGCGTTCTGGCGGGCCGAGCCCGGCTACATCCCGTTAGTGCCGGCCTGCTCGGCCTCGTCCACGGGTCCCTCGGAGGATCTGCTCATGCTCGTTCATCCCCAAACCGGTGACAGAGGCCAGCGGGATCATCGGACCATGGGCAATGCCTTGAGATTTCGGCGGCGCACACCATCTTCGCCCTCCAACAATCATAGTGGCCTCTATCATTGAGGCCAAAGATAGAGGTCTCTATCAATAGATCAAGGGGCCGAATGGGAGTGACCGATGAAGGTCTCGGGTACCAAAGTTGCGGAAAACCGCGCCGCGCTGATTGCCACGGCCAAGCGGATGCTGCGGGAGCGTGGGTTCGGCGGCGCCGGCGTCGCTGAGATCAGCCGGGCGGCCGGACTGACTCAGGGCGCGCTGTACGGGCAGTTCAAGTCGAAG
>DASQVN010000626.1:0-6513 GCA_035640755.1 Rhodopila sp. | reverse complement strand
GTGCGCCCGGCCCCGGCGCTGATCGTGGCCAACGCGGCCATCGCCTCCGTCCTGATCGCGCTGACCGTCGGCACGGCCTCCGACCGCGCCTTCGCCGCCTATTTCTGCCTCGCTGCCGGTTTGACGCTGGCCCTGTTCCGTACCGGCGCCTTCGCCGTCATGCGCCTGGCCCGCTTGGCACCCAAACCATCCTGGGCCGCGCTGCGCCTCGGCAGTGGCAATCTGTACCGCCCTGGCGCGCCCACGCCCCTGCTGCTGCTCTCATCCGGCCTGGGCCTCTCCACCCTGGCCGCCGTCGCCCTCATCCAGGGCAACATGCAGCATGAGATCGAACAGCAGTTGCCGGCCAATGCGCCCAGCTTCTACTTCGTCGACATCCAGAACGACCAGCTTCCCCGGTTCGAGCAGATCATCCGCAGCCAGCCCGGCATCAGCGACATCCGCCAGGTCCCCAGTCTGCGCGCCCGCGTCGTCGCCGTGAACGGTGTCCCCGCCTCCGAGGTCGCCACGACCCCGGACACCGCCTGGGCGCTGCGCGGCGACCGCGGCCTCACCTACGCCGCCACCCCGCCGGACGGCACCCGCATCGTCGCCGGCCAGTGGTGGCCCCACGATTACAACGGCCCGCCGCTCGTCTCCTTCGACGCCGCCCTGGCCAAAGGCTGGCACGTCGGCGTCGGTGACGTGATCCGCGTCAACGTCCTCGGCCGCAATATCGACCTCCGCATCGCCAACCTCCGCGACATCCATTGGCGCACACTCGGCATCAACTTCTTCATGGTCGCGAGTCCCGGTCTGCTGGCGCATGCACCGCATACGCACATCGCCACGGTACGCGTCGCCGATGCCAGCCAGGGCGCGCTGCTGCGGGCCGTCACCGACGCGCTGCCCAACGTCACCGGCATCCGCGTGCAGGACGTGCTCTCCGCCATCGCCGACCTGCTGAACCAGGTCGCCGCCGCGCTGACCCTGACCGGCGGAGTGACCCTGCTCGCCGGCACCTTCGTGCTGGTCGGTGCCATCGCCGCCACCCAGCGCCGCCGCATCCGCGAAGCCGTGATCCTGAAAACGTTAGGCGCCACCACGGCGCAGATCCGCGCCGCCTGGCTGACCGAATTCGGCCTGATCGGCCTGGTCTCCGGCCTGATTGCGGCCCTTGTCGGCTCCGCCGCGAGCTTCGCCGTCTCGCATTACATCATGCGCACGGGCTGGATTTTCTTACCCTTAACTCTTATTTACACCCTTGCGGGAGCGCTCGCAGTCATGCTGCTGTTCGGCTATGCTGGGACGGAAGCGGCATTGCGGGAAAGGCCGGCGCCACTCCTCAGGAATGAGTAGCGCATCCACACGGTCTCCGTCCGGCGCCCGCTGACGGACCAGTTGAAGACCATCCGGTCGCACTCCCCTATCTTTCCGCGGTGAGGATGATCGGATATAACCAGGACGAGCGTGTGCTCGAAAGGAACAGGGAACCATGGCTTACAGTCCGCAATTCGGGGCGTATCCTAGGGCGTCCGCCGCGACGTCGGCCGTCTACGACGCCGGCTTACGGGCATATATGCTGCGGGTGTACAACTGGATGGCCTCCGGTCTGCTGCTGACCGGCATCATCGCCTATGCGATCGCACATACAAACCTGATCAACGCCTTCTACCCGCTGGTGCAGACCCCGTACGGCATGGTGCACCACCCGACGCCGCTGGCGATGATCGCCATCTTCGCACCGCTGGCCTTCGTGCTGGTGCTGTCGCTGGGGGTGAACAGGCTGTCCACGGGCGCGGCGCAGGCCTTGTTCTGGGTGTTCTGCGCCGCAATGGGCGCCAGCCTGACGAACATCTTCCTGGTCTACACCAATGATTCGATCGTGCGGGTGTTCTTCATCACCGCGGCCACCTTCGCCGGCACCAGCCTGTACGGCTACACCACCCGAACCGATCTGACCCGCATGGGCAGCTTCCTGTTCATGGGTCTGTTCGGCCTGATCATCGCCAGCGTGGTGAACGTCTTCATGCAGAGCAGCGCCCTGCAGTTCGCCGTCAGCGTCATCGGCGTCATCGTCTTCACCGGCCTGACCGCCTATGACACGCAGCGGATCAAGAGCAGCTATCTGCAGTTCGCCTACGCCGAGGGCCCGGACGGCGCCGCCAAGCGCAGCGTCTACGATGCGCTCAGCCTGTATCTGAACTTCATCAACCTGTTCATGATGCTGCTGCAGCTCCTGGGCAACCGCAACAACAACTGACCGCCGGGCGTGCGCCGGACTCAGAACGGCCGGGAAGGGTGGCCTTCCCGGCCTTTTTGGTGTTCAACACCCTTCATCAACAGCATCGGTGATCGCTGCTTCATCCCCCTCGCATGTGACAAAGGATTTTCGATGGACGCCATCGAACTGCTTCTGACCCGCGAATCCGCCATGAAGCTTCAGGCGCCCGGCCCCTCGGCCGAGGAGCTCGACAAGATCCTCGCCAGCGCCGTGCGCGCGCCCGACCATGGCCGCCTGCGCCCCTGGCACTTCGTCGTCATCCGCGAAGATCAGCGCGCCCGCTTCGGCGAGCTCATGGCTGAATCGCTGCGCCGCCGCGTGCCCACCGCCTCCGACAGCGAATTGCAGCGGGAGCGTGAGAAGGCCTTCCGCGCCCCGGTCATCGTCGCCGTCGCCGCCAAGGCGAAGAAGGGGCACAAGATCCCCGAGGTCGAGCAGCTCGCCTCCACTGCGGCTGCGGCCCAGACCATCATGCTGGCGGCTCCCGCGCTGGGGTATGGCGCGATGTGGAAGACCGGCGCGCCGGCCTACGACCCCTGGGTCAAGACGCAACTCGGCCTCGATGCCGCCGACGAAATCCTTGGCTTCCTGTATATCGGCACGAACGCCGGCGGCCCCTCGCCGCTGCCCCGGCCGGAGGCAGGCGATTTCGTGACTGCCTGGTAACGGTATTGTCCGCGCCGTGATCGGCCAGGGCAAGGCCCTCGACATGAACGTCCCGGCCGAGGGCGTGGAGGCCGTGGCCCAGCGCAACCCCCTGCACGCAGAAGGGTACGAGGAACTGCAGAGTTACCTGTTCAGCCGCCCCGTTCGTTCCGGCCCGCCGACATCTCCGCCCTGCTGGCACGCTTCCCGCCGGCACCTGCCGAACCGTCCGCCGCCCTCTGATCACTGGTGCTCCTGCGTCTGCAGCCAGCGCTTGTACTCCTCGAACAATTTCTCTCGCTGCTGCAGCCGGCTTGCCTCACTCTGATCCTGCTGTGGTTGGCCGGGACGGGCCCCGCCATGGCGTGCAGCCGGCGAAGCCGGACTCCCCAGCCCGGTAGCTGCGGTCCCGCCCTGCAGCCGCGCTGCCCCCGGCGCGAAGCGCTGCCAGCCCGGGACGTCCAGAGCCGGATCAAACTCCGCCCAGATCGAACCCTGTGATCCTTTCGGGGCAGCGCTGGCGAGCAGGAACAACGTGTTGGTCAGCAGCGCGAGGTCGCGGTAGCGCGCGCTCCCCGGCGCCGGGTTGGCCACGGCGATCACGATGGGAACCGCGGCCGTGGCAATGGGCTCACCGCGCCCGGCTTCGCCTTGCCCGATCAGCAAGGGATAATCGGCAATGCCCAGCCGCGACGGCAGATAGATGCGCGAGAGCTCCGGTGTCTCCGGCATCGGCAGGAAATGCACCCCGTCGCCTTGGTTCAGGGCGAAGAACAGCGGCGCCGGCTTTCGCGCCACAAGTACAAGCGCCGCAATACGCCTCTGCTGCAGCGCCTGCAGTGCCGCAGCGGGGTCCTGGAACACCGGCTGCACACGGATCCCCAGGCTGTCGAAGATCGTCGAAGCCGTGATGCTGGTACGGCTGTCCTGCGGACCGAAGTTCACCGGCGCTCCTCTCAGGTCCCCGATGTTGGTAAAGTTCGCGAGCGCCAGGATATGCACATCCTGCCGGTAGAACACGGCGATATACCGCAGCGACCGTTCCGCTTCGGGCAGACGCCCTGTCCGCACGACATACGGCAGCACATCGGAGGGAACGAGCGCGGCCGCCACGTTCTGGCTCAGCAGATCCATGACGTCCTGCGTCGGCCCCCGCCCGACGACCGGCAGGATGCGAGGCAGGGCGTCACCCAGTGCCGCCGCCAGATCGACGACCATGCGGATGGACTGCGGATCATCATCGACGGACGCAAGGCTGACAGTACTTCCGGCACTCGCCGCCTGTTGCGGCCACTGGGCAGCCGCTCGCCGGCCCGGAATGCCAATGGCAGCGCACGCGGCCATCAGCCATGCTTGGCGCCGACTGACCATCTGAGCCTGCGGGGGCGTCATTTCAGATTCGCCGCCCGCTCCGGCGAGACGTGCCACAGGATAATATGGTAGTGCGGCTCGGCCACGCCCGGATGACCGCTCGTGTAATGGATTTCCGCATGATCGACCCGCACCGGCGTGCCCTGCAGCGGGCCGATCATGGTGTCGGGGTTCAGGGCGCGCACCGGGATCATGTAGATCGTGCTGACCAGCACGCCGGCGCGGTCATAGGCCCGGAACGGGCCATAGGGGAGCGTCTGCGGCTGGACATAAAGCGTCCCCAGTCCAGGGTAGAAATCGGGAAACCGGACCAACTCGCTGACCTTCCGATAGTCCCCGCCAGGCGGCGCCCGGACCGCGCAGCCGGCTAGGACGACAAGTACGAGGGCGGCCAGCGTGCCGGCAGAACGACGGGTCATCTCCATCAGCTTCCCCGATGCGTCAGCGGCAACGCCCTGACGCCTTGTTCTTCAAGGACGATAGTACTGCTGCCTCAGCCTATGGCAGAATGCCTGTCCTGCACAAATGATCCACGCCTCGACTTGCGGTTGCACGCCGCCGCTTCTACTCCCCGCCCAGCGCCGGCATGTTCCGCTCCGCCGCTCGCCGCAGCAGTGCGGCAGAGCGGTATACCCCGTGCACCATCTTCGAGTACGGCAGCGTCACGAAGAGCGCCAGGATGAACCCGAGATGGATCGCCATCACGATCCCCATGGCCCCCGTGGCGCGCACCGCCAGCAGCAGCAGTCCTGTCGCCGCCGCCAACGCCAGCAGCATCAGCAGCGCCACGTCGGCCCCCAGCAGCATGCGTGAGGCCGGCATCGGATCATCGATCAGCTTGATCGCGAACAGCCCGATGCAGCCGATGATCAACAGCACCCCGCCCACCGTACCCAGCAGCACGGGCACGCTGATGAACGGGTAGGGCGCATTCCAGCCGAGAAACGTGTGGTAGATGAAGCCCGTCGTCGTGGCCGCGAAGCACAGGAGGAACCCGTAGAACATCGCATGGTGCAGCCAGCGCCGGCGCATCGAGAACGCTTCCGAGTTGTCGTTGCACCCATGCCCGCCGCCGCCCAGGTTCTTCAGCGTCAGCACGTCCCACAGCGCGATCATCCACGCCCTGAACCCGACCCGCGCACGCGGCCCGGCATCGCGCCAGAAGTTGCGCGCGCCCATCGCCAGCGCCAGCAGCGAAAAGCAGAAAGTTACAATTCCAACCGTGTTCATCACCCAGAGCGGGATCACGTCGTAGAACGCGTTCGGCACCACCGGACGCGCCCCGAGGAAATTCCCCGGCGTGTTCAGCAGCATCGACAGGATCAGCACGACCGCGATGCCCAGCGCTGCGATCAGCGAAACCAGCGTGCCGTTGCGGTTGAACACCTCCGCCATGGCGCGCGGCACGTTGATGCCCCATTCATGTGGCGGCGCATATTGGCACGCGTAGTAGCACCCGCGGCAGTTGTGACACAGATTGGCCAGGTAGCTCAGGTCGCCGGCCGAAAACTCGCGATGCAGCTCCATCGCCGGAAACACGGCGCAGAACCCCTCGCAGTAGCGGCACGCATTGCAGATCTCCATGTCCCGCCGCGCTTCGGCGACGGCGTCAGTTTCGCGCACGGCGGGCAGCCTCCTCTCCGGCGATGCGGCCGAAGACCGTGCCGATCGTCATCCCGAACCCCGCGAGGTATCCTTTGCCCAGGATATTCCCCGCCATGATCTCGCCCGAGGCGAACAGGTTGCCGGCCGGCTGGCCGTCCTCCATCAGCACCTGTGCCTTCTCGTTCACCCTGACACCAAGGTAGGTGAACGTGATTCCCGGCCGCAGCGGATAGCCATAGAACGGCGGCTTCTCGATCGGTCGAGCCCAATTGGTCTTGTCGGGCGTCAATCCCTGGGTGCGGTTGCCGTCCAGCTTCGTGTTGTCGAATTCCTGGCCAGGCACCACGGCGGCGTTGAATGCGTCGATCGTGGCCCGCACCTTCGCCGGATCGAGCCTCATCTTCGCCGCGAGCTCCTCGATCGTATCCGCCACGATCGCCGGGTAGACCGACGGCATGAACAGCTGGAACGCCTTGGCGTCGCAGATTGAGTAGGCGATCTGCTCCGGCTGTTGCGCGATCAGCCGACCCCAGATGGCATAGCGCTTGGGCCAGACATCCTCGCCCTCGTCATAGAACCGCTCGCCGTTCCGGTTGACCACCACGCTGAACGGCACGCTGTCGAGCCGC
>DASQVN010000625.1:0-26473 GCA_035640755.1 Rhodopila sp. | reverse complement strand
GCCGGCAGCCGGGCTGATCGCCTGGCGGATGTCGTTCAGGCAGACTGAGGCGGACCGGGTGAGGCCGGTGACCATGGCATCGGCATCACCCGTAGCGACCATGCAGGCGGCGAAAACGTTTCGATCTTGATTGACCATCCGCTGAATGTCGCGGCGGAGGTGGCCTCTCCGTTGCAGGCGGGCGTACAGGAAATCGACATACTTGGTATTGGCACCGGACAGGCGGGCATTGTGGATCTCGACGCCCTCGATATCGCCCAGACCCAGGCTGTTAAGGGTTGCCCTGACCCGATCCTCCCGCCCGATCAGCACCGGTCGGCCGTAGCCTGCGTTGCGGAACGCAACGGCGGCGCGGACAACTTTCTGCTCCTCACCTTCGGCGAACACGACTGTACGGGGATTTTCCCGCACCATCTCCATTGTGGCGTCGAGCGCATCGGCGGTGGGATCGAGGCGGCCGGACAGGCTGCGCGCGTAACGGCGCAAGTCTTCCAGCGGGCGCCGCGCCACGCCGGAGTCGATGGCGGCCTTGGCGACGGCGGGGGGCACGCGGGCGATCAGACGCGGATCGAAGGCATTCGGGATGATGTATTCGGGGCCGAAGGTCAAGCGGCGGTCGGTCAGGGCTGAATGGACCTCATCTGGAACGTCTTCGCGCGCGAGATTGGCCAGTGCCTCGGCAGCAGCGATCTTCATGGTGTCGTTGATCGCACTGGCCCGGACGTCCAGTGCGCCCCGGAAGATATAGGGAAAGCCGAGGACATTGTTGACCTGGTTCGGATAGTCGCTGCGGCCGGTTGCGATGATTGCGTGGGGGCTGACGGAGCGGGCTTCCTCCGGCGTGATCTCGGGGTCTGGATTGGCCATGGCGAAAATGATCGGCTTGTCGGCCATCGAGCCGACCATGGCCTGGGTCAGTGCGCCCTTGACTGACAGGCCAAAGAAGACATCGCTGCCTTCGATTGCCTGGGCCAACGTCCGGGCCCTGGTGTTCGCGGCGTGGGCGGACTTCCACTGGTTCATTCCTTCGGTGCGCCCCTGATAGACCACGCCCTTGGTATCGCAAAGGATGATATGGTCGGGGCGCATGCCCATTGCCTTCAGCAACTCGACGCAGGCGATGGCGGCGGCACCAGCGCCGTTTACCACCAGTTTGGTTTCGCGGAGGTCACGCCCGGTCAGGTGACAGGCGTTGATCAGCCCTGCGGCGGCGACAATGGCGGTACCGTGCTGGTCGTCGTGGAAGACGGGGATGTCCATCAGTTCGCGCAACCGCTGCTCGATGACGAAGCATTCGGGCGCCTTGATGTCTTCGAGGTTGATGCCGCCGAAACCGGGGCCAAGGAAGCGGACAGCGTTCACGAATTCATCGACATCGTCCGTGCCGATCTCGAGATCGATACCATCGACGTCGGCGAAACGCTTGAACAGGGCGACCTTCCCTTCCATGACGGGCTTGGACGCGACGGCGCCCAGGTTGCCGAGGCCAAGCACTGCGGTACCGTTGGAGATGACGGCAACCATATTGCCCTTTGTCGTGTAGTCGTAGGCCAGCGTGGGATCGCGCGCTATATGAAGGCATGGCTCCGCGACCCCCGGGGAATAGGCCAGGGAGAGATCCCGTGCGGTGGTCAGCGGCTTGCTGATACGGATTTCCAGTTTCCCGGGCCGGCCGCTGGCGTGCAGGGCCAGGGCTTCCTCAACCGAGATGCGGGCCGTACGTGTGTCTATCGCCCCATCAGCCATGGTGGACTCCCCCCATTCTCGACGCGTTCAACTGGACAATGGGGGCATCATGGGCGCGGTTGCACGGCAGCGGAAGGGGGCTTCCGCGTCAGAGCATGAGATGCATGGCGAGGAACGTCATTCCGTGGCAGAAGGCGGGACATGATGGATCGCTACGACGTCATTGTCATTGGAGGCGGACATGCCGGTTGCGAGGCAGGCGCTGCGGCTGCCCGGATCGGCGCGCGCACGCTGCTGTTGACGCACTCGATCGCAACGATCGGGGAGATGTCCTGCAATCCCTCGATCGGCGGGATCGGCAAGGGCCATCTTGTGCGGGAAGTGGATGCTCTGGACGGCTTGATGGGCAGAGCGGCGGATGCTGCGGGCATTCACTTCAAGATGCTGAACCGGAGCAAGGGGGCGGCGGTGCGCGGGCCGCGGGCGCAGGCGGACCGGAAGCTGTACCGACGCGCGATGCAGGCGCTACTGCGGGAAACCCCGAATTTGACCCTCCGGGCTGGCGCAGCCGAGGACATTGAACGCGGACCGGGCGGGCGGGTCTGCGGCGTAGTGTGCGCCGACGGCAGCCGGATCGGCTGCGGTGCCGTGGTACTGACAACGGGCACGTTCCTACGGGGTGTCATCCATGTCGGCGAGCAACGTGTCGAGGCGGGGCGAATCGGCGAGGCGCCTTCGGTCGGGCTGGCGCGGACTCTGGCGCGACTCGAGCTGCCACTCGGACGATTGAAGACGGGCACGCCGCCGCGGCTGGACCGGCGCACGATCGACTGGAACGGATTGGCCGCCGATCCGGGTGATGCGGAGCCGCAGCCGTTCAGCAGCCTGACGACACGGCTGGTGAACCGGCAGGTGGAATGCCGGCTGACGCATACCACGACGGCAACGCATGCGATCATTCGCAACAATATTCACCGTTCGGCCGTCTATGGCGGACATATCTCGAGCCGAGGACCACGGTATTGTCCCTCGATCGAGGATAAGGTTGTCCGGTTCGCGGATAAGGAGCGGCACAACATCTTCCTGGAGCCGGAAGGGCTGGATGACTGGACGGTGTATCCGAACGGCATCTCGACCAGCTTGCCGGAGGCAATCCAGGAGGGGTTCCTGAAGACAATCCCGGGTCTGGAGCGTGCGCGGGTGATCCGGGCGGGATATGCCGTCGAATACGATTACGTCGACCCACGCTCATTGACGCGAGGACTGGCATTGCGTGCGATTCCGGGGCTGTTCCTGGCCGGGCAGATCAATGGAACGACGGGATACGAGGAGGCTGCAGCACAGGGATTGCTGGCGGGCGTCAATGCGGCGCGGCTGTGCGGTGGGCGGGAGCAAGTGTGGCTGGATCGGACCGAGGCGTACCTCGGTGTCCTGGTGGATGATCTGACAATCCAGGGCGTGTCGGAGCCGTACCGCATGTTCACGTCGCGTGCCGAGTTCCGGCTGAGCCTTCGGGCAGACAATGCCGACCTGCGGCTGACACGGAAGGGGATGGCGTGGGGGTGTGTCGGTCCGGAGCGGCGGACGGCTTTCGAACGGTATGAACGCGCTGTGGCGGACGCGCAGGATCGCGCCTCGCGTGAGGGGCTTGCCGCGGCAGCAGTTGGCGGGCTGGGGGGAACGGCGCCTCCTGACGGGCGGTGGCGGTCAGTAATGGAACTGCTGGCGAACAACGCAATCCTGTGGGACCGGCTCAGGATTGCCTTCCCCTGGCTCGCCGAGCTGCCGGAGCGGGTAGCGGAGCAGTTGCGGACCGATGCGCGGTATGCCGGGTATCTGCAACGGCAGCAGGCGGAACAGCGGCTGTCCCAGCGTGAGGAGGGCGTGGGTCTGCGGGATGTTGATTTCAACGCGGTGGGCGGGCTGTCTGCCGAAATCCGAACCAAGCTACTCAGTGCACGACCGGAGTCGCTCGGGGCGGCGGCACGGATTCAGGGGATGACACCAGCCGCCCTGTCGTCGATCGCGGCCTATGTGCGCAAGCGCGAGGCACAGCGGGCCGTGGCGGTTGATGCCTGATCATTCGGTGTCGAGCACCACCAGTCTGTCAGACATGCCTTCGGCTGTCGGGGCAACTCCGGCGATGGCGCAATGGTTCGCGGCCAAGGCGGACTATCCGGACGCGCTGCTGTTCTTCCGGATGGGTGATTTCTACGAGTTGTTCTTTGCGGATGCGGAGGCCGCTGCGGCCGCATTGGATATCGCGCTGACCCACCGCGGGGAGCACGCTGGGTCGCCCATTCCGATGTGCGGCGTGCCGTACCATGCGGCGGAGAGTTACCTGGCGCGGCTGATCCGCCGCGGCTTCCGGGTTGCGATCGCCGAACAGATGGAGGACCCGAAGACGCGCGCCGGCAAGCAGCCGATCCGGCGCGAAGTGGTGCGGGTGATCACGCCCGGCACGGTGACCGAGGAATCCCTGCTGGAGGCCGGACGGCCGAACCTGCTGCTCGCGGTGGCGCGGGACAAGGAGGCGCTGGGAGCGGCCTGGATCGATGTTTCTACCGGGCTGTTCGAAACCGAGGCGTTGCAGCTGACCGAACTGCCGGCGCTGCTGGGACGGCTGGAGCCGGCCGAGGTCATCGCACCGGACAATCTTGACCTCGGCGATTGGAGCCATCGACGGTCGCCGGCGCCAGTTGCCTCGGCGCCGCAGATTGCGCGGCGGCGGCTGTCCGAGGCCTTCGGCACGGCCAGTCTCGATGCATTCGGTGTATTTGCGGACGGCGAGGCGGTCGCGGCAGCGATGGGGCTGGACTATGTCCGCAGCACGCAGGCCGGAGCACTGCCTCGGCTTGGCCGGCCGCAGCCGCAGGGCAAAGCCGGTGTGATGGGGATGGATGCATCGACCCGCGCCAATCTGGAGGTGCACCGGTCCCGGGACGGCGGAACGCAACTGACCCTGCTCGGCTCCGTGCAACGGACGCTGACGGCGGCGGGCGCCCGGCGGCTGGCGACTTGGCTGGGGGCGCCGTTGACCGACCGGGCGAGGATTGAGTGCCGGCAGGATGCATGGTCATGGTGCCTGGCAAGCCCAGATGCGACAGCAAGCCTGCGGCGGGCACTGAGATCCGCGCCGGACATGGCCCGGGCGCTGGGGCGGCTTTCGGTCAACCGCGGCACGCCGCGGGATCTCGCGGCGATTCGGGACGGGCTTCGGACGTGCGCGGTTATAACGACGATCCTACAGCCGCCACTGCCGAATCTGCTGCAGGAGACGGCGGACGAGCTCGCGGGGGATGCAGCGCTGGCGGACATGCTGGGGCGGGCGCTTGCGGACCCTGCTCCGGTGCGGCTGGATGATGGAAACGTCATTCAAGGTGGCTTCGACGGCGAGCTTGATGCGTGCCGCCGACTGCGCGATGAGAGCCGCCAGGTCGTGGCCGGCCTGCAACTCGAGTACGCGCAACGTTACGGTGTCGCCAGCCTGAAGATCCGGCATCATGCGCAGCTTGGCTACGTGCTCGAAGCGCCGGCCAACGCGGTCGAGAAGCTGCGGGACTTTCCCGAGCTGACACTTCGGCAGGGCATGGCGAACGGTGCCCGGTTCACAGTGCCGGAGCTGTCGGAGTTCGACCAACGGATACGCGAGGCCGGCGAGCAGGCAGCCGTGCGCGAGCGTGCGATCATCGGACACATCATCCAGGCAGTGATGCGGTCGGCCGATATGTTGGCGCGCTGCGCGGATGCGCTGGCGCTGATCGATGTGGTGCAATCGGCGGCGAGGCTGGCGGAAGGGGGCACCTGGATACGGCCGGTGATCACGGATGATGAGGCATTCCATGTCTGCGCCGGGCGGCATCCCGTGGTTGAAGCGGCGCTAGGCAGCCAGGCGGCGTTCGTGCCGAACGACTGCGATCTTTCTCCGGAGCGGCGGCTGATGCTGCTAACGGGCCCGAACATGGCGGGCAAATCCACTTTTCTGCGGCAGAATGCCTTGTTCGTGATCCTGGCACAGGCTGGGCTGCCGCTGCCGGCAGAGAAGGCCGCGCTTGGCATCGTGGACCGGTTGTTCAGCCGGGTTGGCGCAGCGGATGACCTGGCGCGCGGACGCTCCACGTTCATGGTGGAGATGACGGAAACGGCGTCCATCCTGCATCAGGCCGGCCCGAAGTCCCTCGTGGTCGTCGACGAGATCGGGCGGGGCACGTCCACGTTGGATGGGCTGGCCATTGCCTGGGCAGTCCTGGAGGCGATCCATTCGACCCTGCGCTGCCGCACCATCTTTGCCACACATTTTCATGAACTTGCGGAGCTGACGGACCAACTCCCCAGGCTTCGCCCCCATACAATGCGGGTGAAGGAATGGAAAGGCAGCGTGGTGTTCCTCCATGAGGTCGCGGAAGGCGCGGCGAAACGGTCCTGGGGTGTGCACGTGGCCGAACTGGCAGGTGTTCCTGCGTCGGTGGTGCGGCGTGCGGCGGCACTGATGGCTGCGATGGAGAGGCACGGCAGCGGGTTTGGCGCCGCAGCGTCCGTCAACAGCCTGCCCTTGTTCGCGGCCGCCGTGGAGGCGGAGGAGCCACGGCCGGCGGCTGGCCCGAACCCGATTCTGGAGGCGCTGAAAGAATCCGATCCGGACAAGATGTCACCGCGGGACGCACTTGATACGCTTTATCGTTTGAAAGCGCTGACGAGCCTTTGCGAACGGCATCTCGCCTAGTACGATTGAAAAATGCTAGCTCCCATCCCCTTGCCGCGTGCGCCCGAAGTCGCCGCCAGTCTGCTGTCGGACGCACTTGCCGCTGTTGCGGAGGAAAATTCCCAGATTGCGCGCGATGCTGCGGTTGGCGTGTTCCGGCGGCACCTCGCCCGGATACAGACGTATGTGCAGCATGCGTTTGAACATGAGCAGATTACGGGACTGCAGGCGGCGCGGCTGCTTGGTGCGCTGATCGATGGCGTCATCAGCGCGCTATTCGAGTACGCGACCGCACATACCGAACTGAAGCCGATTCCCAATCTGAGCGTCGCGGCCACGGGGGGATATGGGCGCGGCGTGCTGGCGCCATTCAGCGACATCGACCTGCTGTTCCTGACAGATGATAGTCCATCACCCGAGACACTGCAGGTCGTGGAATACATTCTGTATTTCCTCTGGGACCTGGGATTGAAGGTTGGCCATGCGACACGGTCTATCCAGGACTGCCTAACCGAGGGCGCCAAGGATACAACGATCCGCACCGCCTTGCTCGACGCGCGGTTGTTGATCGGCAATCCGGCGTTGTTCGCGGAGTTTCATCTACGTTTCCGCGCGGGCTGCAAGGAGGCCGGTGCGGCGGAATACATTGCAGCCAAGCAAGCCGAGCGCGCTGCCAGGCATCGGCGCTATGGAGAGAGCCCATTTGTTGTTGAGCCCAATGTCAAGGAAGGACGAGGCGGGCTACGCGACCTGCAAACCCTCTACTGGATCGCCCGTTACGTATTCGATACGCAGACAATGGGCGAACTGGCGGATCTGGGCGGCATCCTGACCCAACAGGAAGCGCGCCATGGCCGTCGGGCATGGGAGTTTCTCTGGACGGTCCGCTTTCATCTGCATTACGTGGCGGGACGAGCCGAGGAGCGGCTGACGTTCGACCTGCAGCCGGTGGTGGGAGCCCGCATGGGCTATACGAGACACGGGCGGCAGGACGGCGTCGAGCGGTTCATGCGGCATTACTTCCTGACGGCGCGGGAAATCGCGCGGCTGACCCGCATTCTTGAGCCTGCGATCCTCCGTTCGGCGCTCGGGCCGCCGGCAATCGAAGGACAAACCGACAGCGCGTTGCTCGCTGCCGGGTTTGTTCTGGCCGAGGGCAAGCTGATGCCGCTAAGCGGCCGGGGTTTTGATGCGGAACCGATTCAAATGCTGCGCATCCTGCAAGTTGCGCGAGACCGTGGACTGGAGCTGCATCCGCTCGCGATTCGGTCATTCATCCAGAATGAGCGGCGGGCCATTTCGCTGCGCGGAGATTCGGCGGCGGCCAGCATCTTCATGGATCTGCTGTGCGGGAAAGAGCCGGACCGCCATCGGATGAACAACGCGCACCCCGACGGGGCAAAATGGCTCGGCATGCTGAATGAGACGGGCTTTGTCGGCCGCTTCCTGCCGGACTGGGCCCGCATCGTCGGGCAGATGCAGTTTGACACCTATCACATCTTCACGGTGGACGAGCACACCATCGAAGCCATTCGCATCCTGAACACGCTGGAACGTGGCGAGCTGAACGATATTGCGCCGGTTGCCTCCGAGGTGGTCTGCCAGGTCCAGTCGCGACGGGCGCTCTATCTGGCGATGCTGCTGCATGACATCGCCAAGGGCCGGGGCGGCGATCATTCGGAGATCGGCGCCGAGATCGCGCTGGAGGTTGGTCCGCAGCTTGGGCTTGATGACGAGGAGACTGAGACAGTCTCCTGGCTCGTGCTGCATCATCTGTTGTTGAGCGCGACAGCGTTCAAACGCGACATCGATGATCCGAAGACGATCCTTGATCTGGCGGAGACGATCCAGTCGCCGGAACGCCTGCGGCTACTACTCATTCTGACGGTCGCCGACATGCGGGCGGTTTCCAGCAAGGTGTGGAATGGGTGGAAGGCGACACTGCTGCGCGAACTGTATTCGCGGGTTGCCGAGGTGCTGGCTGGGGGGCTTGCGACGACCGAGCGCGATGTGCGGGTCGAGCGTGCCAAGCAGGCAGTTCGGACGCTGCTGTCGGACTGGACAGATGACGAATTCGAGAAATTCGCGGCACTGGGCTATGCGGGATACTGGCTGGCGTTTGATCCAGAAACCCACGCCAGGCATGGCCGCCTGATCCATGACGCGGTGCTTCGCAAGTCACCATTGACGGTGGATACACAACCAATGCCAGCGCGGGCAGTAACGGAAGTGACGATCTACTGCGCTGACCATGCGGGGCTGTTCAGCAAGATCTCGGGAGCACTAGCGATTGCGGGAGCATCGATCGTCGATGCGCGCATCCATACCATGACGAACGGGATGGCGCTCGACACGTTCTGGATCCAGGATGCGGCAGGCGGTACATTTGACGCGCCGCACCGACTGGCGCGGCTTTCGGTGCTGATAGAACAGGCTCTCTCAGGGCGGTTGCGGCTGGAGACCGAGATTCGTCGGGTCTCAAGAGGGTTGCTGGGGCGGCGGATGCAGGCGATCCATGTACCGCCGCGCGTGGTGGTCGACAATCGTGCGTCCAATACTCATACGGTGCTGGAGGTCAACGGTCGGGATCGGCCTGGCCTGCTACATGACGTCACCGCCGCGATCAGCCAGCAAGGCCTGCAAATCGCTTCGGCGCATGTCACGACGTACGGTGTGCGTGCGGTCGACGTCTTCTACGTCAAGGACGTGTTTGGCCTCAAGATCGAGAATGAGCGGAAATTGAAACAACTCAGGGAAGCACTGCTGGCAGCGCTGGTCAATCCGGATGATGAAGCAGCGACACCGGTTGCGGAGGCGGATCCCAAATCACGACCGGTGCTTGCGCGATAGGTGCCCGGACGACGATTGCCCGGAGCGGATATCTGAGCGGGTCACCTTGCAGGGACCGAGGTACCCTTGTGCCTGTCTGTGCGGGGAACGCCAATCCGCGGCGTCTGGAAGGCTGGCGCGCGCCGCAGAAGGTTGTTTTCCGGGCAGATTTACTGCTTTGGTCGTTTGGCGCTCCGCATGGGGCGTCTGCCTTCTGGCGGCGCTTGGCGCCGTCTCCATGCGAGCAGCCGCGGATACAGGATTCGCGGCGAACCTGCTGTGGCCGGTCAGTCCGGCGTGTGTATCGTCACCGTTCGGTCCGCGGAACCTGAGGGCTTCACCGGTTGCCCACGCGTTTCACAACGGGATTGATCTGCCGGCCCCGGTTGGGCGGACGGTACGGGCGGTCGCCCCGGGGACGGTCGTTCGTGTGCAGCGGAAAGGACCCGGAGGACTGGAAGTCCTGATTCAGCATGACGGGTTTGTTGGCGTTTACAGCCATCTGGGGCTTGTGGCGCCGCCGATTGCCGAAGGGCACCGAGTGGTGCGTGCGGGACAGAGGATCGGCACGATCGGGCGTAGCGGGGTCACGATTGGGCCGCACCTGTTCTTCGGGATGATTGTGGATCAGCGTTTCGTTGACCCGGCGGCGTTGCTGGGAATCCCGCCTTGCACTGCATCCAGCCGGGAGCAATCGAGCGCCGTGTCGCATTGGGATCGGCCAACGGCGGGCGTTCGGTTACGACAGTCAGACCTAGGCCACCTGGGCCGGTAACTGCTCGATCACTGGTGCCCGCTCGGCGGGACGGCTGACCACCCAACTGATCGTGCTGATGCTGTGGCACACGGGGCACTTCGGATGCCAGGCATCGAAGTCGGATCGGCAGGTGCTGCATTGCCACCGTGAATCCGGCTCGGCGACCGCGGCGTGCCGCAGCGCCTCCCGCTGAGCGCGGCGGCCTGCTTCGGTGTCGCCAGCCTCCAGCTCCTCGAGCTCGGCGATCAGCAGGTACATGCGGCGCTGCAGAACACCATCCTTTTGAAGTGCCTCCACGTGCTGGCGGGCGTCCGCGAGTATGCCCGCATCGAGTGCGACCCGCGCCATGAGGAGATGGCTTTCGGGATCGTTCGGATTGTGGCTGACCAGCCGTTTGGCGAGCTGATACCGCGCTGTGGCATCAGCCACGGTAGCCAGGAGGAAGGCTGCGAGATCGGGTTGCGGGGCCTGCTTCCAGGTCTTCATGATGACGCTGGCGGCACGACGCTCCTGCCCGTTGGCGCGCAACCGCTGCGCATAGGCGAGAACGGCCGGAGCAAAGGTCGGATCCCGCTTCCATGCCTGCTTTGCATAGGCAAGTGCACGGGCGCTGTCGGTCTCGGCATCAGCGGCGGCGATGTAATATGCGGTACGCTTGCCGTCGTCGCCCGCCAGTTCCAACGCCTCGGCCCAGTTCTCAGTCCGTAATGCGAGTTCGGCGCGTTCCTGACGGACCCACGCGGTACCAGGGCGGGTTTCCTCGGCCTGCTTGGCAAGCTGCATGGCTTCGGCCCAGTCCTCGCGTGCGACGGCCTGACGCAGCAGGCCGCGGAGGCCAAGGAAGCGGGCGTCCCGACGACTGGCCAGAGCCAGGAAGGCACGGGTTGCCTCCTCATCGCGGCCTGACATGCGGCCGGCTTCGGCCGTCAGCAACAACGTATATGGCGACTCGCCCAGCAGGCGGCGGGCTCGGCGGGCCTCGCGCCAGGCTTCGCGCTTGTCGTCGGCGGCGAGCGCGACGAGAAGCCGTGTGACCGCCTTCTCACCCAGATGTCGCTGACGTTGTGCGTGCCAAGTGTGGCCACGCGCAGGGAGCGAGATGATCCAGCGGCACAGGCTCCAGATCAGAATGATCACGATTGCCAGCACGATCAAACCAAGGATCGCGACCGGTGCCGAGGTTTCGATAGTGATCGAGCCGAAGGAGGCGGACACGTGCCCGGGAATATGGGCGATCGCCCAGGCTGCCCCGATTGACACGACGGCGATCAGGACGAAGAAGAGGACGCGGCGCATCATGTCTGGTCAGCCATCTGTGCGAGTGCGGCACGGGCGTTCACCAGCGCCTCGGCGTCAGCGAGCCAGCCGGCCATGGCCTTGGCAGGTTCGCCTTTCAGCATCTTCACAGCCTTGACCGCACCGGGGAGATCGCCGGAGTCCAGGGCGGACTGTGCCTGGTTGAGAGCCACTGAAGTGGTATCTCCAACCACGACGTCGTCACCCCGGCGAATGGTCACGAGCCCCTGGGCCCGTTCCCACATACGGTCGACCAGCGGGGCGGACGCATTTTCGGGCTGCTGTCGCGATAGGGCTTCCGCCTGTGCGTGCGGGTAGGATTGGCGTAGCTGGGCTTCGGTGGGCGGCGGCGTATGGGCATATTTCGACAACGCCGGAGGGGCACCGGGGATATCGCCGAGTGGACGGCCGATCGACAAGGCGAGTCCCGCCCGTTGGAGCTTTGCGAGCTCGTCAATCCGCTTCGATGCGTCGGGGATGCTTGCGGCGGCCTTCTGTGCGGCGGCTGCGCGGCTCGAGACGTCCGCCAACTGCTGATTGAGGTTGTCGAAGCCGGTCTGGCTGCGGGCGGCCAGCGATTCGATGCGCGCCGATACCGCATCCAGACGGCTCGCCAATTGGGACTGATTCGCCAGCTTTCCGTCGAGGCTGTTCAGGTGGTCGTCAATGCTGGCGAGACGATTGTCGGCGGCGTCCAATCTGGTGGAAAGCTTGGCGAGATCTGTGGGGGTGACCGCCGGGGGTCTCTGATCCAGGGCGTTCACCTTGGCTTCCAGCTCTGCAATGCGCTGGTTCACAGCATTGTGGTTTTGGGCTTCCGCAGCCAGGCGGTCGGCGGAAATCATGTTCGACCAGACATAGGCAATCGCGCCTGCGAGGACGAGGAAGCCGACGGCGCACAGCAGTGGCAGCGCGACGTGTGGGGAGCGCGGCGGCTGGGAAGGCGGCGGCGCCTCAGGCGAGGCGTCGGGCTGGTCTGGAGCGGGTAGAGCGGTAGGTTCGTTCATTTCAGCAATGCCAACATCGCATCCTGGTTAGGCTTCGAAGCGACGCTGATGCGACGCCAGGGCAGGCGCTCTAATGCCACGACTGGACGCTGACTGATAGACACCGCTTCGACATTTCCGACCGTGGCCGCGAGGCCGGCAGCGATGACCAAGCGCACAAAATGCCGAGCTGATTCCGTGGAGAAAAAAAGTGCTGACGCGATCCGGGCAGATCGGAGGTTTTCGGCAGCGATCTCCGGCAAGGTGGGCTTCGGCACCACTCTATAGGCGACGCGACGGATCACACGAAAGCCGAGGCTGCGGAGCCGGGTTGCCAGATGCCCCCCCTGCCCTGTCGTGGTGGGAAGAAGGATGCTACCGATTGCGGGTTGGAGTTGGGTGCGTATGCACTCGACCACCGCGTCGGCATCACCATCGGCGTTCACGACGTTGCGAAATCCTGCGGCAGTTGCCCGGGTCGCGGTTGCCGGGCCGACCGCAAAGGCGGGGCGTGTATGGAGTGTGGAGGGACAGGCGGCGACCGCATGACGGCTGGTCAGAACGGCTGCGGCGATGCTGTTCGCAACGGCGAGTTGATCCGGATTCAGCTGCAACTCGAAGATGGGCGCGACGAGGGGAACCAAACCGAGCGCCTGGATCCGACATGCGGTTTCGGTGGCGTCGGGTTCGGTGCGTGTGATCAGAACATGGATCATGTGTGTGTCGGGCGTTCGAACGGAGTGTTTGCGTTTTCCTGGTGTGCGGATGTAGTGCGACGCGGCGCTTGGCTGTTGGAGTGCAATGAAGCCGGTCCTGGGTATCGAAACCTCCTGCGACGAAACGGCGGTGGCCGTGCTGGATGGCAGCGGCCGGATCCTGGCCGAGGCGGTGTTTAGTCAGATCAAGGAACATGCCGCGTTTGGTGGCGTGGTGCCGGAGATCGCGGCGCGAGCACACCTGAAATACCTTCCCGAGCTCGTTCGCCAGACGATGGGGAAAGCGTCGGTTGACTACAAGGACCTGGGCGGCATTGCCGCGACCAGTGGACCGGGCCTGATCGGCGGGTTGATTGTCGGCTGCCAGTTCGGGAAAGGGCTGGCGATCGCGCATGATCTGCCTTTCCTCGCGGTGAATCACCTGGAGGCGCACGCGCTGACGGCGCGGCTTCCGGAGCTGGGCGAGTCACCTGTCGCGTTTCCTTATCTGCTGATGCTGCTTTCCGGCGGGCATTCGCAATGCGTGGCCGTAACGGGATTGGGACGCTACACAAGGCTGGGGGGCACGATCGACGACGCGGTTGGGGAGGCCTTTGACAAGGTTGCGAAGCTTCTCGGCCTCCCCTGGCCTGGCGGACCCGCGCTGGAAGCGTTGGCAGCGACGGGCCGGCCGGACGTCTACACTCTGCCGCGGCCAATGCTGCGCCGGCCGGGGTGCGACATGAGCTTTTCAGGTTTGAAGACCGCCGTAGCGCAGACGATGCGGCGAGGCGCGAGCTCGGAACAACAGAGAGCGGATCTGGCCGCGAGCTTTCAACAGGCAGTGACAGAGGTCCTGGCAGATCGTGCGGCAAACGCGTGTCGACTGATGCGGGAGAGGTCCGGGTACGTCTCGGCATTGGTCGTTGCCGGCGGCGTGGCGGCGAACAAGGCTATACGATCTGCGTTGAACGCGACATCGAAGGCTCTAGGGGTCCGGCTGCTGGCGCCACCCACACGATTGTGTTCGGACAATGCAGTCATGGTGGCGTGGGCGGGACTCGAACGACTGCGAGCGGGCCTGATGGACGACATCGGGTTCAAGCCGGTGCCCCGCTGGCCGTTGGAGACGCTGCGCGGCGCCATGGAATGAACTATCAGCATGCGTTCCACGCAGGGAATTTTGCGGATTGCTTCAAGCACGTGCTGCTTGTGGCATTGCTGGATGCGCTGACTTGCAAACCATCTCCTCTCTTTGTGCTGGATACGCATGCGGGAGCCGGCCATTACGACCTGCAGGTGGAGGCGGCGCGGCGGACCGGGGAGGCCGATTTCGGCATACGGCGTTTGCTGGCTTGCCGCCCGGTGGGACTGGAGCGCTATCTGGGACTGGTCGATCAGTTGGAGCCTTATCCCGGCTCCCCTGCCCTGATCCGAGCGGTGCTGCGGGAGCAGGACCGGCTCGTCTGTTGCGAATTGGATCCGGAGGCGGTCCGGCGGTTGCGGACCTATTTCCGGCATGCTTCCCAAGTGCACGTTCATCAGCGTTCGGGATGGGAGGCGATAGGGGGACTGCTGCCGCCGGTGGAGCGGCGTGGGCTGGTTTTCATCGATCCTCCATTCGAGGAGACGGACGAGTTCACGACGCTCGCCGAGGCGATCGGTCGGGTGCATCGGCGATTCGGGCATGGCGTCCTGGCAGGCTGGTATCCGATGAAGCGGCAGGCCGTGGTTCGCGGGTTCTATGCGCACGTGGTTGGGCTGAACATCCGTGATGTCATTGCAGTGGAGTTCCGGTTGAGGAAGACGCTGGATCCAGGACGGTTCAACGGATGCGGCATGATCGTGGTGAATCCGCCGTACCTGTTCCTGCAAAGCGCCCATAGCCTGGCGGAGGCGGTGCTCCAGGCGCTTGGGCCGCTGGAGACGGGGGCAGGTGTCGATTTGATCCGGCTGGCCGATGAATAAAATCGCCGTCGTAGGTGCCGGCGCGTGGGGGACCGCACTGGCGGTGCAGGCGACGCGGGCGGGCTGTGCCGTGATGCTCGTGGCGCGGGATGCGGAAGCGGCCCGGCGAATTGACGACGCTCGGCAAAGCAGCCGCCTACCGGGGATCATGCTGCCGAGTGGCATCATCGTGAGTGACAGACTGGCCGGTGCGGCGGATCTAATTGTCTGGGCCGTGCCGATGCAGCAGCTCCGCGCGTCATTGTGCTGGTATCGACCTGGCGGCTCGCCGATCGTCTTCTGTGCAAAAGGTGTCGAGGCCGAGACCGGGCTACTGCCGCTGGAGGTGACAGCAGAGGTGCTTGGGTCCGACAGTGCGGCCGTGCTGAGCGGGCCAAACTTCGCCGCTGAGATAGCCGCTGGCCTGCCTGCTGCCTCGGTTGTCGCTGCGCGGGACCCTGGGTTACGCGATCGGATCAGGGGATGTCTGGCGACGAGCACGTTCCGGTTGTATGGCAACGGCGATCCGATCGGGGTGCAACTTTGCGGGGCGGCCAAGAATGTAATTGCGATTGCCGCGGGTGCAGTTATCGGCGCCGGGCTCGGAGAAAATGCACGGGCGGGGCTGGTAACCCGCGGCCTGAGTGAAATCCGGCGGCTGGTCGTGGGCCAGGGCGGACAACCGGACACTACAATGGGGCTGGCGGGCCTAGGCGATCTGTTGCTGACCTGCACCGGGACGGCGAGCCGGAACTTCAGGCTGGGACTCGCTCTGGGGAATGGGCGACCGGTGACTGAGGTACTGGCGGAGACCACCAAGACAACGGAGGGCGTTGCGACGGCCCACGCCTTGGTGCGAAGAGCTGGAAGCGTTGAACTACCCATATGCCAAGCGGTGGCGGGGTTGCTGGCAGGAGTGAAAACCCTGGAACAAGCGGTCGAGTCTCTTCTATCCCGTCCGCAACGCGACGAATGACCCCCTCCGCTCGGCCCTCACGGCCGAGCTCGCTGTTCCAAGGCAGGCGCATGATCGAGTTCCTGGGTTTCCATGCTTAGAGGCATCCTGACCGTGGGCGGATGGACGCTGGTCAGCCGTGTCCTGGGCTTCGCGCGCGATATGCTGATCGCAGCGCTGATCGGCACAGGTCCGGTCGCGGATGCGTTCTTCGTAGCATTGAAGCTGCCCAACCTGTTTCGCCGCCTGTTCGGGGAAGGCGCGTTCAATGCGGCCTTCATTCCGGCTTTCTCGGGGATGCTGCAGACTGAGGGAGGGCCGGCAGCACGGGCTTTTGCGTCCCAGGCATTCTCAGTGATGGCGTTCTGGCTGGGCAGCCTGACGCTGCTTGGCGAGCTGTGCATGCCGCAACTCATGGTGGTTCTGGCGCCTGGCTTTTCGGCTGATCCGGCCAAGTTTGCGCTGGCAATCGGTCTTTCGCGGATCACGTTTCCTTACCTGATCCTGATCTGCCTGGCTGCCTTGGTATCGGGTGTCCTGAACGGGCTTGAGCGCTTTACCGCATCGTCGGCGTCCTATGTCCTGTTCAACGTCATTTCGATCGCCTGCATGATTTGGATGCGGCCGTATGTACCGACGGTGGGACACGCGCTGTCGTGGGGCGTGACATTGTCTGGCGTTGCGCAGCTTGGTCTGCTCATGATCGCCGTGCGGCGCGCGGGGATGACGCTCGATCTGCCACGGCCCCGGCTGACGCCCGAGATGCGCCTGCTGCTGCGGCGGATGGGGCCGGGGCTGGTGGGCGCGGGCGTGACGCAGCTCAATCTGACGATTGATGTGGTGATCGCCAGCCTGCTGCCGGCCGGCACGGTTTCGATCCTGTATTATGCGGATCGGGTGCAGCAGCTGCCGCTGGGGGTTATCGGCACGGCGGTCGGGACGGCGATGCTGCCCATGCTGTCACGTCAGGTCCGCGCAGGCGAATCGGCGGCGGCGGTGAACACACTGAACCGCGCGATCGAGTACGCGCTGTTCCTGACGCTGCCGGCAGCGGCGGGACTGATCGTATGCGCCTATCCCATCATGTTCGTGCTGTTCGGCCATGGGGCGTTCGGAGAGGAGAGCGCTCGGCTATCGGCTCAATCCCTGGCTGCCTATGCGGTTGGCCTGCCAGCATTCGTGGTCGTCAAGGTGCTGTCGCCGGCGTTCTTTGCGCGCGGCGATACGAGCACCCCGGTCAAGATCGGCATCGGCTGCGTTGTGTTCAATCTGGCACTGAATGTCGCCTTTATGGTGCCGCTCGCGCATATCGGACCTGCCCTGGCGACCAGCATGGCGGCGATCGCCAATGTATGCGCACTCGGCGCGATTCTGCATCGCCGTGGGCAGATCGTTCCCGATGCGCAGCTCTGGGTTCGGCTGCGTGGTATGATCGCTGCAACGGTAGCAATGTCGGTCGTGTTATATGGGTTCCGTGAGATCGCGTTCGATCCGGCACTGCGTGGGGTGCTGAAGCTGGCGTCATTTGCAGGATTGATCGGGGTTGGGATCACCTCCTATGCTGCAGCGGCGCACTATCTTGGAGCCTACAACCTCCGCGATTTTGGTCGCCTGCTGTCCCGCCGCCGCTCGCGCGGCTCAGCCATAACCCCTCCTGCCACAACCGAGACATCGTAGATGCAGCGCGTTTTTTCCGGAATCCAGCCGTCTGGCATTCCCACACTGGGCAATTACCTTGGCGCGATTCGTAACTGGGTCAAAACTCAGGACGACCACGACTGCATGTGGTGCATCGTCGATCTGCATGCGATCACCACGTGGCAGGATCCGGCTGCACTGCGCCAGCAAAGCCTGGAGATGGCCGCGGTTCTGCTGGCGTGCGGCGTCGATCCAGTGAGGCACATCCTGTTCCTGCAGTCGGCAGTGCGAACGCATGCACAGCTGGCCTGGGTCTTCAACTGCGTTGCACGAATCGGCTGGCTGAACCGCATGACGCAGTTCAAGGACAAGGCCGGCAAGGACCGGGAGAATGCTTCGGCAGGATTGTATGTCTATCCGAACCTGATGGCCGCGGATATTCATGCCTATCATGCAACCCGGGTGCCGGTCGGTGACGATCAACGGCAGCATTTGGAACTGGCCAACGATATTGCCCAGAAATTCAACCATGATTATGGAGTCGAGTTCTTCCCAAACATCGAACCCCTGATTCTGGGGCCGGCTGCAAGGGTGATGAGCCTGCGCGACGGCACGAAGAAAATGTCGAAATCTGATCCTTCGGATCAGAGCCGGATCAATCTGAATGATGACCGGGACACGATTGCGCTGAAAATCCGACGGGCGAAGACTGATCCGCTGCCATTGCCGGCCTCACCGGCCGAACTGGCGGATCGGCCTGAGGCGCGGAATCTGGTGGGGATCTATGCCGCGCTGACTGATTCCGATCACGCGGCAGTGCTGCGCGAACATTCGGGGGAAGGATTCGGAACGTTCAAGACGGCCCTGGCTGATCTACTGGTGGAAAAGCTGTCGCCGATTGCAGCCCAAACGACGCGCCTGCTCGCCGACGAAGGGGAACTGATTCGGGTCTTGAGGACAGGGGCAGAGCGAGCCGCGGCTATCTCGGAACCGATTGTTGCAGAAGTAGAGAAAATTGTCGGATTCCTTGGTTCGCGGTGATGCATGTCCGATCCAGGAGGGTGTAACTGCCGGGATGGATTTCAGATGCCGGGGGACTCGGGGGATTGTGGGGCTGGATCGATCATCTCCGGCCCGGTACGTTGAACCTTGAAGACAGCCAGGCCGCGGCGGACGTATCCGTCAGGACCCAAGCTGAACCATCCATCGCTGCCGACGAAGCCAGCGGGCTGGGTGAGAGTCTGACGGTCTGCGCCCCGGCCGTTTACAGCAACCCGAGCCACCGATGCCGCGTCAAAGGCGAGATCGGCGATGGGGGGTGGTGCTGTCCCGTATTTGGCCGTGTAAGCCTGAACGAAGGCGGTACGCGCGGTGTTGTCGGGGGCAGCATACCATGCCCCCGCAACTGCACCAGAGCCCGTGGCCGGGTCGGCCCACAGGGCTGGACCGATGATCTGTACGGCCGAACGATCAATGTCGTAGTACGGCAGGACGGCCGCAATCTCCTGCAGGCTGTCGCCGGTATCAGCCAGGAGCAGGGTGTCGAAAGGTGGTGGCGGAATGGGGGTTTTGGCCAATTCCTGCGCCTCCCGCCGGCCTTCGGATGTGCCGAGCGCGCGGGCCGCTTTGATTTTGGCGTCGATCGGGCCGCGGCGGTCGGCGTAATCGGCTATGTCACGTGTAGCAGCCGTAACCGCGGGCATCCCGGGGCCGTGCATCCGGATATTGGGCGCGTGAAGTCCGGCGCCGGCGAGAGCGGCTGTCAGAGCGTTGCTCATCGCCCGACCAAACTCCGTATCGGGCAGCAGTGCGGCGAAACTTGTCTTGCCTTGTGCCTGCGCTGCGGCAACCAACCTCCGCACCTGCTGATCGGGCGTGATCCCCAAAACCCAGACGCCGTCCTGAGACCTTGAGCCGTCATTGGTAAAGGCCAATACCGGGATGTTCGCGCCCTTGGCGACGGGTGTAACGGCTGCTGTTTCGGCGGAGGTCAATGGTCCGAGAATCATGTTGTCCCCGTGAGCGACAGCGGCTTGGGCAGCGGCTGTCGCGCCGTGGGGGGTGCCTGTGGTGTCCAGCACGTCAAGCGCAGGCCCCTCGGCGTCCTGCAGAACGAGCTGTGCGGCCTGCACCAGAACCTCGCCGAGTTCGGCGCGAGAGCCGGATCTGGGCACAAGGAGTGCGACGGCCGGACGGCCACCAGCGGGACCGCCTGCCCCTAGGAAGGCCGGGTTGTTCCCGCCACCTTCACCATAACGTCCCGACGTGATCGACACGCAGCCCCCGAGACCAATTACGCAAAGGAGAAGAAGGAATGTCCGTTGCCGCATCGGCTCAGCCACTCGATGATCTGCGAGCCGGCCATTCCGTCCCGCTGAGTGGACTTGTGCTCGTTTCCACTCCGATCGGCAACCTGGCAGACATCTCCGATCGAGCACGAAGAGTTTTGCGAGATTGCGACTTAGTGCTTTGTGAGGACACACGGCGGACGGGGCAACTGCTGGCCGCTCTGCAGCTTCAGAAGCGTACCGAGACCCTACATGAGCATAACGAGGACGCCCGAATCGCAGGGGTGCTCGCGCGGCTGCGGGATGGTCAGGTTGTGGCGCTGGTATCGGATGCCGGGACGCCACTGATCTCCGACCCCGGGTACAGACTTGTGCGGGCGGCCATTGCGGCGGGACTGCCTGTGACGGCGGTGCCGGGACCAAATGCGGCCCTGACCGGACTCATTCTCTCAGGCCTGCCCCCCCTGCCCTACCTATTCCTGGGATTTCCGCCGCCGAAGCGTGGGGCGCGACTGGCGGCGTTTGCCGGATTGCGTGCAGTGGAACGGGCCGGTCTGGAGGCGACGTTGGTGTGGCATGAAGCGCCGCACCGGTTGACGGAGACCTTGGCCGACCTGCGCGATGTGTTCGGTGACCGGAGGGCGGCGGTGGCGCGGGAATTGACGAAGCGGTTTGAGACGGTGGAGCGCGGCACGCTTGGCTCACTGGTAGCGCTGTTTCAAAAGACACCAGCGCGCGGGGAAATCACCGTGCTAATGGGACCGCCCACGGACAAGGATCCGGAGGACCTAGACGGGCGGCTCAGGCAGGCGTTGGCGACGTCAAGTGTGAAGGATGCGGCGGCGCTGGTCAGCGTAGCGACAGGTCTGCCTCGTAAAGTGGTCTATGCCCGCGCGCTGGAGCTGCAGGCGGAAGCGGGCCGAGACTGAGTGGCAAGCTGGCCGCAAGCCCAGGCAGCTGCTTCAGCCACGATAGGGTCCGGGTCTGAGCGGAGCGCCTGGGCGACAGACAGCAATGACCGGTCGGCCGAGTTGCCGATCGCGATCAGGACGTTTCGGATGAACCGGTTCCGCCCGATGCGTTTGATGGGCGACCCGGAGAACCGGGTGCGGAATGCCTGGTCGTCCAATGTCGCAAGCTCGGCGAGCATCGGCGCCGTGAGGTCGTCGCGGCGCATGAAGGCGCGATGCTGGGTCGGGCCAGCAAATTTGTTCCACGGGCAGACGGCGAGGCAATCATCACAGCCGTAGACCCGATTGCCCATCTGCTTGCGGAATTCGAGAGGAATCGGGCCCTTGTGCTCGATCGTCAGGTACGAAATGCAGCGGGTCGCATCCAACTGATATGGGCCAGTGAAGGCGTTTGTCGGGCAGATGCGAAGGCAACGGGAGCAGGAGCCGCAATGGTCCTGCTCGGCCCTGTCATTGGGCAGCACGAGAGTTGTGTATATCTCACCCAGGAAGAGCCAGGAACCATGCGTGCGAGAGACAAGGTTGGTATGCTTGCCTTGCCAGCCGATGCCGCTGCGCTGGCCTAGGGGCTTCTCCATAACAGGTGCGGTGTCGGTGAAGACCTTGACCCCGCAGTCGAAGCGGGCTGCCATGAACTGGGCCAGGTGCTTGAGCTTTCCCTTGATGACGTTGTGATAGTCGCGATTGCCGGCGTAGGCGGAGATGGTCGCGCGGGATGGGTATCTGAGGCCGTCGAGCGGATCGTGTGCCGGCGCGTAGGACATACCAAGGACGACGATGCTGCGTGCCTGCGGCCAAAGAGTCTGAGGATGGCTACGTTCCGCGGTTCTGGCCGCCAGCCAATCCATTTCGCCGTGGAAGCCTGCCTCGATGAAGGCCTGGAGGCGCTGAGCGGCTTCCTTCCCAAGTTCGGCCGCACAGAAGCCGATTGCATCAAAGCCCAGGGCCAGGGCCTTGGCCCGGATCAAGGCCTTGGGGTCTGATCGTGCCTTCGCACTCAGCCGCGCCCCCTGTAGTTTGGCACGTCCTGGTTCGGTATCCATACGTCAGCCGGCGGCGTACCTGTCTGCCAAAAGATGTCCAATGGGATGCCTCCTCTTGGATACCAGTAGGCGCCGATGCGGAGCCATACAGGATCAAGAAGGCTGACCAGCCTTGCGGCGATGTCCATGGTGCAAGCCTCATGGAACGCGCCGCGGTTTCGATACGACACCATAAGGAGCTTGAACGACTTGCTTTCCACGATCCACTCACCGGGAACGTAGTCGACGACGATGTGTGCAAAGTCAGGCTGTCCGGTCAGCGGACACAGTGACGTAAACTCGGGGCAGGTCAGGCGGATCAAATAGTTGCGGCCCTGAGCGGGGTTTTGCACCCGCTCCAGCTGGGCCTGCTCCGGGTCCACCGGCAGATTTGTCTGACGGCCCAGGACGGTCAGATGCTCGTAAGGTGCCTGTGTCATAGCGAGATGCCTTGTGCCTGCCAGCCGGCGCGCACGGCGGACGCGAAGGCGGCAAACCTCCTTTGCTCGATTGCGTCGCGAATCCCCGCCATAAGAGATTGATAATAGATGATGTTGTGCCAGGTAAGCAACATGGGACCCAGCATTTCGTCCGCCCGAAACAAGTGATGCAGATAGGCTCGACTGTGCCGGGTGCAAGCGGGACAGGCGCATTCCGGATCCAGAGGCTTTGGGTCGCAGGCGAAGCGAGCGTTGCGCAGATTGTAGACACCTGATGACGTATATGCTCGTGCGGTCCGCCCGGCACGGGTCGGGATGACGCAGTCGAACATGTCGATTCCGCGCTCCACCGCGGCAAGAATGTCATCAGGGGTGCCGACCCCCATCAGGTAACGCGGAGCGTCGATGGGCAGATGGGGGACCGTGACATCCAGTATCCCGAGCATAGTGGCCTGCCCTTCGCCGACGGCGAGGCCGCCAACGGCATAACCATCGAAGCCGATGGACGTGAGGGTGTTGGCAGACCTGACCCGCAGTTCGGAATAGATGCTTCCCTGGACGATGCCGAACAGGGCGTAGCCCGGCCGGACTTGGAAGGCATCCTTGGACCGGGCGGCCCAGCGCATGGAGCGCTCCATGGAGGATGCGGCGGCCTCCGGCGTCGCGGGAAAGGGGGTGCACTCATCCAGAACCATAGTGATGGTAGAGTCGAGCTGGCGCTGGATCTCCATGCAGCTTGCAGGGGTCAGTCTGTATCGCGTGCCATCGATATGGGACTGGAATGTGACACCATCATCGTCCGGCTTGCACAGGCTGGCCAGCGACATGACCTGGAAGCCACCCGAATCAGTCAGGATGGGCGCGGGCCAATCCATGAAGCGGTGAAGGCCACCGAGCTCCGCGATCCGGGGTGCACCGGGGCGAAGCATCAGATGATACGTGTTGCCCAGGATGCATTGACATCCCGCGGCACGGAGGGAGTCCGCGGTCATAGCCTTGACCGTGCCAGCAGTTCCGACGGCCATGAAAGCCGGGGTATCGATTCCACCATGGGCTGTGTGGATCACGCCACGTCGGGCGTTGCCGTCCGCAGCAAGAACGGACAGATGGAATTTGGGATACTGGCCGCAGGTCGTGTCCATGGCGGGTGGGTAATCCGCCCAGCCTCGACGTTGCAAGGGCGCGGACGCAGGTAGGTCAAGAGCATGCGGCAAGTCAGGAAAAAAGTCTTGACCAAACACCCCATTCTGAGGTATAAAGTCTGTATGATCGCGCTGGGCTGTGGCGACCGCCGCGGCCCGTGACGAGGTTCCTTTCGATCGGCAGAGTTCAGTGTACTATGAGCGCGATGGCTGCTTGCGCACGCGAGCGGCCTCTGGCCCATTTGAATTCCTTCGTGCGGGCATTATCCAATCGAACAGCTTCTTTTTGTACGAAGCCGATTGCGTGGTGGACTTAAGGCCTGGGCAGATGAAGCGTTAAGAGAGGCGGAGCAACAGCCGGCCGCTCATCATCTTTATCTGCTGAATGAACTCGAAAACCTGACCAGGGGAGAGACGGACCGTCTTATGGTCCTGATGCCGCCTGGTTCGGCGAAATCCACCTACACTTCGGTGATATTTCCGGCATGGTGGTTCACCCAGCATCCGCGTTCTTCCATCATTTGCGCTTCGCACTCGCTTCATCTTGCTGAACACTTCAGCAGGCGGGTGCAGCGTCTGATCGTCGCCAAGCGTGGGAGTCTTGGTTTTTCTATCCGAAGTGACAATCGGGCAAAAGATGCCTGGTGCACGACGGCAGGTGGTGAATACCTTGCGGTCGGCGTGCGCGGCGCGGTTGCAGGTCGGCGAGCCGATCTGGTGATCATAGACGATCCGGTGCGGTCGCAGGCGGATGCCGAAAGCCAGCGTGCGCGTGATCACCTGTGGGACTGGTTCCGGTCTGACATAGTGACACGACTGCGGCCTGGCGGACGAGTTGTGTTGATCATGACCCGCTGGCATCCGGATGATCTGGGCGGGCGGCTGCTTGAGCATGCGCCGGGCGAGTGGCGCGTTGTCCGACTGCCAGCCCTGGCCGAACAGGGCGACCCGCTATGCCGTCCAGTCGGAGCAGCGCTTTGGCCCGAATGGGAAGATGAAGCGGCTCTGCTGCGCAAGCGGTCGCTGATCGGCGAGAGAGCCTGGGCAGCGCTGTTCCAGCAGCAGCCGCGGCCGGCAGGTGGGCGATTGTTCATCTGCGAGCGCATCCCCGTTGTCGAGCAGTCTCCTGCCGATGCGGCGATAGTGCGGGCGTGGGATTTGGCGGCGACTGAAACCAATGGGCAGAATGACCCGGACTGGACGGTCGGTGTCAAACTATCGCGCGACACGACCGGGCGCTATGCGGTCGTGCATGTCGTCCGGTTGCGCGGAACACCCCGGCAGGTGGAGGAGCTGATCGTGGCTACGGCCCGGACTGACGGAAGATCCGTAACCATTTCTATCCCCGAAGATCCGGGTCAGGCAGGGCGAAGCCAAATCTCTTATCTTGTACGGCAACTTGCCGGATTTCACGTCATCTCGTCGCGCGAGACCGGGTCCAAGGCGACCCGTGCGATGCCGTTGGCGTCCCAGATCGAAGGCGGCAATGTCTCCATCGTCAAAGGTGACTGGAACAGAACTTTCCTGGACGAGCTGAACGATTTCCCTTGGGGAAGAAAGGACGACCAGGTCGATGCGCTTGTTCGTGCATTCAATACACTATCATCCCAACCACGTCAGGCGAGCTCGATATCTGTTCCTTTGATGAGCAGATAGCCGGCCGCCATCTGCCGACCAGGGTGGACGATGTTTGATACGCTTTGCGAGTTGGTTCCGAGAGACACGGACTACCCGGAACGGGTGAGGAAACTCACACTATTGAATCGGGTGCTAGATGGGACGCTGTATGACACGCTTCCCTATCATTTCCACGAGGAGCGTAGCGAAGCTGGAGAATACATCCCTCTCCGGCAAAGAAGGCCGAGCGTACGCTACCCTTTGTGCCGGACGGTGGTGGAGGACAGCGTTTCGTTGCTGTTCAGTGCGGGCCATTTTCCGTCCATCGTATGCGCCGACCCGCACGCACGCACGATCTTTGCGGAGATTGTGAAGGAGACGCATCTTAACAGAGTGATGATCGAGGCCGCGGTTCGCGGTTCGATCGGGTCGGTTGCCCTGCTGCTCCGGGTCCTTCAGGGACGCCTTTTCGTCGATGTGCTGGACACCACCTATCTTACGCCGACGTGGGACCGCCTGGCACCCGATAGGCTGTTGCGGGTCGACGAACGCTACAAGGTGCCGGGGGCCGATCTGGCTGCCCTGGGCTATGAAATCAACGATGTCGAGCAGCAGTACTGGTTTGGGCGAAGCTGGGACTGCGACAACGAGCTTTGGTTTGAACCAGTTCCCGTCGGGGCCGGCATTCCAGCAATGATCGATGAATCGCGGTCGATTTCGCACAAGCTGGGCACCGCGCCAATTGTCTGGATAAAGAATCTTCCTGGCCGGTCGAGCACCGGCGACCCCGCGGATGGCGCGTGTACGTTTGCGGCCGCGATGCACACTCAGGTGGAAATCGACTATCAGCTCAGCCAAGTTGGCCGTGGCCTGAAGTATAGCAGCGATCCTACCCTGGTTCTCAAAGATCCAGCCTTGCCTGACGGCGAAGTTGTCAAAGGCGCCGGCAACGCGCTGATCGTTTCCGAGAAGGGGGATGCACGGCTGCTTGAGATCGGCGGGACCGCGTCGGCCGCAGTGATTGAGTACGTGCGGACGTTGCGGGAACTGGCACTGGAGAGCATTCATGGCAACCGCGCCAACCCAGAGCGGCTGACGGCAGCCCAGTCCGGTCGCGCGCTGGAGATGTTGAACCAAGGGCTGATCTGGCTGGCCGACAATCTGCGTACCAGCTATGGAGAGTCGGGGTTGCTCCAGCTTGCCCAGCTGATTGTGCGTGCATCGCAGGTCTATGACCTGACGGTATTTGGGCGTCCGATTGGGCGCCTCGAGCCAGTCTCGTCTCTCAGCCTGAACTGGCCGCGGTGGTACCCCGTCAGCGCGGATGACCGACAGAAGGATACCCAGTCCCTCGTATCGTTGGTCTCGGCCGGCTGCATCAGCCAGGACGGCGCGGCTCGTGTCGCTGCGGAATTCTTCGACCTGAAGCACGATACGCAGGGCGACACGTCGGAGGAGTCGGAATAACTGCAGGATGACATGAATGAGTGAACATGACGCGG
>DASQVN010000624.1:0-8270 GCA_035640755.1 Rhodopila sp. | reverse complement strand
GCGGCCAGGTTCGCGGGGGTGCGGTCGCCTGCGACGACAGTGCGGCCGTAGGCGGGGATCGGCGGGATTGCATCGCGGGCGAGCGGCTGCAAGCGCTGCTTTCGCTTGAGCGCCGCTTCAATGTAAGGGGCGAGTTCGGCTTGCTTGCGGGCGTCGCGTTCAGCCTGATCGGCCTTCAGCACGGGCATGACCTCGGCGGCGAACAGCTCCAGCGAGGCAATGATATCGGCGTGGGTGTTGCGGCCAGCCTGCTGGACGAAGATCACCTGATCAACGCCAGCATCCTGGTACTGCCTCAGGCGCTCGATCAATTGCGCGGGCGTGCCGATGCCGTTGCCGACCGACGGCGGCAGCGCGTCGCGCGCGCGTTCGAACCGCTCCCACACGTTGGTCACGCCGGGGGTGTGCTCGCCATAGACGTAGTGATGGCCGAGGGCGTAGCCGAAGAACTGGAAGCCTTCCTGGCCGCGCCGCTTCGCCTCCTCCTCGTCGTGGTGCACTGAAAATCCCGTTGCCATCGCGATATTGGCGTTCACCGCATGGCCGATCGGCACGCATTCCTCGGACTTGATAATCTCGTAGTATTCGCCGGCCCATTTCGCTGCGTCGGCGGGATCGACAAAGGCAAAGGCGAGCGCGCCGACGCCGTTGCGGGCGGCGGTGTGGATTGTTTCACGATTCGAGCAGGCGAGCCACAGCGGCGGGTGCGGCTTCTGCAGGGGCTTGGGGATGACGTTTCGGGCAGGCATCGAGAAGAACTCGCCCTTGAAGCCGGGATAGGGCACCATCGCCATCATGTTGGCCGACTGCTCGGTTGCCTCGGCCCACATCGCCTTCTTCTTGTCGGGGTCGATATTGAAGCCTTCCAGCTCGGCCCGTGACGCCGACGACCCGGTGCCCCATTCGCAGCGGCCGGAGGAGACGAGGTCGAGCATGGCGATCCTCTCGGCTACACGCGCAGGCGGGTTATAGCCGGGCGGGGACAGCACGACGGCGTGACCGACATGGATCCGCTTCGTGCGCGCGGCAGCGGCGGCAAGGAACACCTCGGGGGCGGAGTTGTGCGAATACTCCTCGAGGAAATGGTGCTCGTTCGCCCAGACGCAATCGAAGCCGAGGCGGTCGGCGACCTCGACCTCGGCGAGGGCGTCCTGGATCAGGCGGTGTTCGGACTCCTCGGTCCACGGGCGGGGCAACTGCAGCTCATAGATAAGGCCGAATCTCATGGCGTGCGTTTCCTGCGGCTTGTCGGTGGGCGCTACTGGTGAGTAGCGCAGGCCGAGCCGGACGTCCAGCCGGGGGCATGCCGTGCTGGGTGCAAGTGGCGGGCCTGCCCCCAGTATCACGGGAGAAGGGTCGCTGCGCGGGGCCGTCAGTGTTACGCGGCGGTGCCGAGATAGGCGCGGATCACGTCGGGGTTCTGCCGCACCTCCCGCGGCTGGCCGTCGGCGATCTTGCGACCGAAATTGACTACGACCACCTTGTCGGAGACCGACATCACCAGGCTCATATGATGCTCGACCAGCAACACAGTGACGTTCTGCACGTCCCGCAGGCGCCGGATCTGGGTTTCCAGCACGTGCACCTCATCGTGGTTCAGGCCGGCGGCGGGTTCGTCCAGCAGCAGCAGCTTCGGTTCGGCGGCGAGGGCGCGGGCCAGTTCCACGCGCTTGCGGATGGGGAACGGCAGGCCGGCGACCGGGCGGTTGCTGTATGGCGTCAGGTTCATGAATTCGATCAGGTCCATGGCCTTGGCGCGGGCGGCCGCTTCCTCCCGCCCGACCGACGGCAGGCGGAGGGCGTTCTCGAAGAAGCCGGCACGGGTCTGGCTGTGGCGGCCGACCATGACGTTGTCCAGCACAGTCAGGCGGTCGAACAAGGCAACGTTCTGGAAAGTGCGGCCGATGCCGGTGATGGCGATCCGGTGGCGTGGAATGCTCATGATCGAGCGGCCCTCGAACATGATGTCGCCGGCGCTGGGCTGGTAGAGGCGGCTCAGGCAGTTGAACAGGGTAGTCTTGCCGGCGCCGTTGGGGCCGATCAGCCCAGCGATCTGGCCGGGCATGACGTCGAAGCTGATGTTGTCCAACGCCACGACGCCGCCGAAGCGGACGGTGATGCCCTGAACCGACAGCAGCGGCTGCTGAACCTGCGACATGGTGCCGACACACCCCTCCCTGACTGCGGGCCGTTCGGGGGCCCTGCTTCCGTAGCGTCCTCTTCATGCGCAAGACCACCGCGACCTGCAAGCACCGATTTGGCACGGCAACGTGATCCGGGCGGTGGCACACCGCGGAAACCGGGAGGCGGGTGGGGCGATGGTCGTCGAGCTCGAGGCACGGTCGGACAGCATGAACGGCGCGATCCAGGCCGGCGACATCATCCTGACGTTCAATGGGGAGCAGGTGCTCGACCCGCGTGACCTGGCGCGGCACGCGGCGGCGGCGATTGGCAGCAATGCGCATCTGGACCTCTACCGGGCCGGCGAGAAGCTTGCCGTCGATGTGCCGATCCAGCCGCTCGATACCGTGGACCGGCCGGCGCGCGAGCCGGAGCCACCGCCGCATACACTGGGCCTGCATTTCGGCGAGATGAACGAGCACCAGCCCGGTGTGCGGGTGTCGGCGATCGACCGCGACGGGAGCGCGGCGGACAGCGGCCTGCACCGGGGCAACATCGTACTGGAGGTCCAGCAGCAGGCAGTCAACTCATCTGCGCAGGCGGAGCAGGCGATCAAGGCCCGAATGGCGTCGGGTCAGCACTTCGTCGCGCTGCTGATCCAGCGCGGCGATCAGCGGTCCTGGATTCCTGTTGCATTGCCAAAGTAACTCAACACTTGGCCACCCATCCCGCCACCAAGAACCGACCTGTTCGTGCCACGCTGGACTCGACGGCGCCCGAATTTGACATGTGCCAAGTCCAGGGGCCGAGCGATGGATGGATCATATGCGCCGTCGGGCGAATCGCAGGTCGGCAGGAGCCGATGTATCAAATGATACCGATTCCGATGGTCGTGCGCTGGGGTATAATGGCAGTGCCGTTCATCTGGCCGGCGGTTGTGCGTGCACCGTCGTACGAAGGGTCGCTCGGCGCCGGAGGCTCGCCACAGCGTAGGGCCGAGCGTATCGCACAAATCAGCTGTTGATCAGCACGTTCTCCGGACGCGGAGGGATTTCACCACGTTCGACGCGCAGAACCTGGCGGGTCAGCATCTCGTGCGTAGGGGCGGCCACGCCGGCGCGGGCACCTTCGCTGGCGATGAAGCCATTCATGAACTCTATCTCGGTGCGGCGACCCTTTTCCATATCCTGCGCCATCGACGGGCGCTGATAGTCGCTGCGCTCGGCCTGGCCGGCACCACCTTCGAACAGCAGGCGCTCGATTTCGTTGTAGGAAGCTGGGTCACCTTCCATGGCACGTGCCAGCGTCTCGGGCGGCAGGGCGCCGACCTTCCCCAGCTTGTAGCCGAGTTTCTGGCCGACCCGGACGGCCTCTCCGCCGAGTTGGATGCAGATGCGGCGGACGGCGGGATGGTTATCGCGGGCGTTGCCGCCCATGCCGGTGGCGGCGGAAACGCCATTGCGCATGCCGTTGACGCAGAGCTTCGTCCAGCGCTCGCCCCAGAGATTGTCGGTGGCCTTGGAGGCATCGACGCTGGAGAGGATATCGGCGATTTCCCTGGCGCGCTTCGTGATCCGGCCGCTGGGTTCGCCGACGTAGAACGACGTGATGTCGGCACGCTTGGCGTAGCCGCGGCGGATGTGACCGGGCTGGTGGAGGTCGACGCCGACACCACCGGTGACGATGCAGCCTAGCGTTCGGCCCCAGCCGACAACGCCGGCCACACGTTCCTCATTGATGCAGTTCTGCATGGACACGACGCAGCCGGAGGCGGAGAGATATTGGCGGATCAGCGTGGTGGCCCAAACCGTGTCGTAGGACTTGACGGCGATGAAGGCGATGTCGATCGGCTTCTGCTTGGCGAGACTCTGCACCTCGGTGATGTGCATGGCGTTGACCTTGACGGTCATCCGTTCCTGCGGGGTCATGCCGAAGATTTCCATGCCGTGCGATTTCAGACGCTCGACATGCTCGGGCCACGGGTCGATCAGCGTGACATCGTGGCCGGCGGCGGCCATGTGGGCACCTGCATAGCCGCCGACCGCGCCGGCGCCGACAACCGCGATACGCTTTGCCATGATCCTTGTCGTTCCCCCGTTTGCGCAGGCCGCTCAGGCCCGCATGTCCTTGCCCGTGTCCCGCATCAGGATCGCGGCGTGCTCTCCCGTCACCGCCGCATGATACGCGAGCGCGCGGGGCGAGAGGTCGGCGTCTGGCCGCTGTTCCTCCTCGAAATGGTGATAGGTGTCGACCCCGCGCACCAGCGTCGCATGGTCATGGCTGCCCGCTACCTGGCGCACCGAGGTGGGGATGTAGCGGATGGCATAGCCGATCCGGCGCATGTCGGATGGGTTGGGATCGGAGCCGTGGATCAGCCGTACATGGTGCAGCGACATTTCGCCGGCGGCGAGTTCCAGCATGTCGGCCTGGGATTCGTCGACATCCACCAGGATCTCCTGCCCGCGGCTCAGCAGGTTGTCGGGACGGAAGGTGTCGCGGTGGGCCACCTGCTCCAGCTTGTGGGTGCCGGGGATGACACGCATGGCGCCGTTCGCAGCGACGCTGTCGGACAGCGCGACCCAGGCGGTGACCACGTCGGCGGGATCGAGGCCCCAGTAGGTCGAGTCCTGATGCCAGGAAACGAACGCGGGATTGCGCGGCTCCTTGATGAAGAAGGATGATCCCCAGCACAGGATGTTGGGGCCGATGATGTCCTCCACCGCGTCGAGGATGCGCGGGTGGCGGATCAGGTCGTTCAGCCAGGTGAACAGCAGGTGCGACTTGTGGCGCATCGGGCCGGACAGGGCGCCGCCACTGCTGGCTTCATAGGTCTCCAGTCTTGTGCGGAGTGCGCCAGCGTCTTCGCGCGACATCACCCGGATCGGGGCATAATAGCCCTGCTCACGGTATTGGCGGATTGCCGCTTCGCTCAATAATTTCATCGCCTCCTCCGCTGACGCGCGTGGGCAAGCATGAGAAACCGGCAGGATGAAAGTCAACCCGCCCACCCCCGAGGTTGCCCCGCTGGGCAGGCAGGAGGAGCACATCGATGCGATCATCGTGATCTTCGGTGCGGCGGTGCGGCGCGACGGGACGCCAAGCCGGACGTTGCGGTGCCGGGTTGGGGCAGCGGTGCGGTTTGGGCGGCGCTTCGAACGTCCATTATTCATTGCAACCGGCGGCAAGGGCCGGTATGGCCCGGCCGAGGCGGTGGTGATGGCCGAGATGCTGGAGCAAGCGGGATATCCGGCGGCCTCGGTGCTCCGCGAGGAGTCCGGCACCGATACGCTGTCATCGGTCTGCGCGGTGACGCGGCTGATCCGCCGGATCACGTCGGCGCCGGTCTATGCCTGCAGCAGTGCCTATCATCTGCCGCGCTGCCTGCTGCTGCTGCGCCTGGCCGGGGTGGCCGCGCGTCCGTGCCCGCCGCCAGAGGTTCCGGCCTCCACGAATTGGTGGATGCGTTGGTATTGGCGGCTGCGGGAGGCGGCTGCCCTGCCCTATGACGCGCTTCTTCTGCTGCTGCTGCGGCTGTCGCGGCGGCTGTAGAGCAGATCACGAGGCACGGAACATGCGGAAGCGTGAGTCTCCTTTACGGAACAAGAGCAGATGGTGGGAGATGAACCCTACTCCGGCACGTCCAAAGTGCGGACGCGGTGGTCAGCGGTGAGCTCGATGATATCCAGCTCTTCCTCGATGACGTGGTACGCGTCGTCACCGATCGTGCCCTCATGCCTCAGGCGGAACAGGGTCTGGCGCTGTACCGCCACCGCGCGCCCTTGCAGGCCCGCCAGCGTGCGGCCGTGCGACGGAGCCTCAGCACCTCCCGCGGCTCGCGCTGCATATTCACGGTAGAGCAGGCGAAGCGCCTCGGACTCCTCCCCCGCATAGGCGGTATCACGCAGCATCCGCACGGCGGCGCGGGCGGTTTCCCGGCGGGCGAGTTGGACCTCCCGCTCGACCGAAGTGTCTTCCGGCAGCGTCAGATGCTGCATCAGCGGCCTCAACGTCAGCCCCTGCACGGCCAGGGTGCCCAGGACGACCCAGAAGGCACAAAATACGATCAGGTCCCGGTACGGAAAGCCCTGCGGAAGCGCCAGGGCGGTCGCCAGCGTGACGATGCCGCGCATGCCGCACCAGGCGACAACGACGCCGCCCTGCACGGTGGGCGGGACCAGCTTCCCGTCGCCTCCGTGCCGATGGATCCAGCGCACGAACGCGTTGCTGGTCATGACCCAGCCGATCCGGATGGCGATGACCGCCGCGCAGACGGCTGCGGCGACACCGGCGTAGAGGCCCAGTCCACCGTCCAGGCGCGCCAGGATGGTCTTCAGTTGCAGCCCGATCAGGATGAACGCCAGCACATTCAGCACGAACACCGCGACGTCCCACACCGCGAAGGACGCGATGCGCCGCCGCGCCCGCATGCGGGAGGGGCTGGTACGGGCAATCGTCATGGCATAGACGACGACTGTGATGATCGCCGAGATGCCCAGGTGGTCAGCGATCAGCCATACCGCGAAAGTGCTGATGAATTGGATCAACACATCAATTGGCACCTCGGTCGAGTGCGCCGGCAGCAAGGCCCACAGCCGCGCCAGCAGATAACCGAGGACCGCGCCGCCGCCTGCCGTGAGAAGCAGCATGGGAAGCGCCGTCCAGCCGAAGGCAATACTGCCGACCGCGGCGCCGACGGCGCTTTGGTAGATCAGCAGGGCGGTGGCATCGTTCAGCAGACTCTCGCCCTGCAGGATGACCAGCAGGCGGTGGGGTGGACGCAACTGCCGCAGCACGGCGGTGGCGGCGGACGCGTCGGGCGGGGCGACGATGGCGCCAAGCGCGAGGGCGGCGGGCCAGGGCATCGCCGGCACCAGGACGCGGGCGACCGCGGCAACACCGATGACGGTCAGGATGACGACGATGACGGCCAACGTCCCGATTGGCAGCCAGTTGTTCCGGATATCGCGCAGCGAGGCATCGTACGCGGCATCCAGCAGAACCGGAGCGACGAACAGGGTCAGCGCAAGCTGCGGCTCCAGGGTAACGGTGGGGGTGCCGGGCAGGAAGGCGGCGACCGTGCCGGCAAGCGCGAGCAGGGCCGGATAGGGCACGCCGATGCGGCGGGAGAAGGCGGCGAGGATGGCCCCCGCGAGGAGCAGGGCGATGATGAGTTCGAACAGAGCCATGGAGCAGCGGTGTAGGGCGAGGGCGTGGGCGGAAGGTCCATGGTCACACTTCACGCGAGATGATGGAAGGTGCTTCAAAGCAGTTGCCACCTACCTCGCTGCCGTCCATATCTCCGCCGCATGGCAGGAACATTGCCGGAACCGTTTGCCGCCTGGTTCGCGTGCCAAGGCTGGATGCCCCGGCCACACCAGCTTGCGATGCTGGAGGCCGCGCGGGCGACGGAGAGCGTGTTGCTGGTCGCGCCAACCGGCGGCGGGAAGACGCTGGCCGGCTTCCTGCCCAGCTTGATCGAGCTGGCGGCACATCCGGCGCCAGGGCTGCACACGCTGTATGTCTCGCCATTGAAGGCGCTGGCGACGGATATTGCGCGCAACCTGCTGCGCCCGGTGCAGGACATGGGATTGCCGATCGGCATCGAATCCCGCACCGGGGACACGCCGGCGAACCGGCGCGCTCGGCAGAAGGTCGCGCCGCCGCAGATCCTGCTGACCACGCCGGAGAGCCTGGCAGTGCTGATCTCGCTGCCTGATGGGCCGGCGTTCTTCGGTGCGCTTCGCTGCATCATCATGGATGAGGTGCACGCGCTGGCCGGAACTAAGCGCGGCGACCAGTTGGCACTGTGCGTCTCCCATCTGCGGACGCTGGCGCCGGAGGTTCGATGCGTTGGGCTGTCCGCCACCGTGGCACATCCGGACGCGATCCAGGCCTATGTCGGCGCCTGCCGCCGCATCGAGGTCCAGGACGGCGCCCCACCCGAGCTGCGGATGACCCTGCCCCCAGGCCGCCTCTCCTGGTCCGGCCACATGGGCCTGGAGGCCGCACCCGAGGTTATGGCGCTGATCCGCAATGCGGGGATGACGATCGTCTTCGTCAACACCCGTGCCCAGGCCGAGCTGATGTTCCAGGCCCTGTGGAAGCTGAATGATGAGACGCTGCCGATCGCGCTGCATCACGGATCCCTG
>DASQVN010000623.1:0-5316 GCA_035640755.1 Rhodopila sp. | reverse complement strand
TCGGCGTGGTCCCTCACAGCACTCGATCACGGTCGCGATCATCGCCAGAAGTCTGTCGTCCAACATCATCTCCGTTGCCGCAAAACTCAGAGATGGTATCGATGGGAACAAGCCAGAAGTCAGATCAATTCAACCCAGGGTAGTAGTGGAAACCGCCTCTAACCGCGGTGACGATCTCCTCCTGGCTCCAGTTGCCGAGGCCGGTTGCCTTGTCGGGCGTCAGATTGGAACCGAAGAATATGCCGAGATTGGGGATCGCGAATCCGACATCCGAGCCACCGAAATCGAAGAGGCGATGGCGGTCTACCGCAACCGCGCCGGGGCCAGCAACGTGACGACAAGCAATGCTGCTTGTTCCACCAGCAAACTGTGGCGCACGCAACACTGGCGCACAGGCCCGCTCGACTGCTTAAGGCGTGCCGCGGTCCGCAGCGCCAACTCTGAGGCCAGTCGAGCGAGCTTCCTGAGTTTCCGGCAAACGAAAGAGTGGTCTTAACGCGGGCTCCAGTACCCTCAACACCTGAACAGCGAGCGCGCTCGTGAAACTGTACTGGCCGGCTTCCCGGCCCGCAATATAGGCAGTGATCGTGCCGTAGAAACGATCGCCCACGAAGAAAACGAAGGTCGCCGTCCGATCAACCGGCCGCGCGGAAATCAGTCCGCCGCCGCGCGCGAAGGTGTCGAAGCGGTTGTCACCGGTTCCCGTTTTGCCGCCCACTTCCATGTCTCGTCCTTCAGCGTCGAGATAAGCACCCTGCAGCCCCTTGGCGGTGCCGCTCTTCACCACGCCGATCAGTGCCCGCCGGATCGTCTCCGCGACCTCGGGCGCCATGATGCGTTCGGGGGCGGTAGAACCTGCGTGGAGCGTGGTTTCGTATGGCGTGCCCACCGCGAAGGCGAAGTGCGAGAAGTCCATGATGGTCTTTCGTACCCCGCCATTGCGCACGATGCCAATCAGCTCAGCCAGCGCATCCGGTCGATCCCCGGAGCTACCGATTGCAGTCGAGAGCGAGGGTACCAAATGGCTGAACGGGTAGCCCTGGCGGTGCCAGTCTTCAAGAATGTGGTCGAACGCGTCCTCCTCAAGCAGAATGCGCAGACGCACATCCTGCTTGTGCCTGCCATGCGTCTTGAATAGCCAGGCGTAGGCTTCCTGCCGCTGCGCAGCCAACTGCTCCTGCACCTCCGACCCGGTGGCACGAGGCTGGTCGAGCAGATACGACGCGACCGCGATCTCAAGCGGATGCACGCCCGCGATATAGGCGCGATCGGCGAGGGAGAACCGATCGGGTCCGTATCTGTCATAATGCTCCTGCAGTTCCTCATCGTCCGGGTGCAACGATGGTGCGTGCGCAGCGAGGAACATCCGCAGGTCGGCGAGCGAGGCCAGTGGGCGCACGGAACGGAACAGCGTGATGCGCTGGCCAATGCCCGTGCGCCCGTGGCGCAGGATCAGTGCCCAGATCGCCGCTGGGTTCAGGCCGCGATACTGATGATAGAAGCGGCTGACGAATTTCCGGCCTTCCTCCTCGGCGAAACGGCGCAGATAGGCCTGGCGCACCTTGTCGCTTCGATCAGCCATGATGCGGGCCGCGTCCTGGTTCTGGGCGATGAAATATTCCCGCACATCGCGCATCAGTCGGACAAAGGCCAGATTGATCGAGTTCTCGAACGCCTCCTCCACGGTTGGCCGCGTCGTATCCTCCCACGTCTCGAAATTGTGGAACGGATGCATGCCGCCATTGGTGAAGAACGCTCCGGGCGCAGCGGAGTAGCGGCGCTGGATGGCCGCATCCAGCATAGGCTGCAGGCCGCGGTCCGGCGCCAGGGCTAGCCATGTCATTGCCCATGCGGTCAGCGGGTCTTGTCGTGACGCCGCGGCCGAAAGCTCGGCCTTTGGCTGGCCCGTGTAGCGATCATGCAGCGCGGTCATGATATTGAGGTAGGTGACCAGCGTACGGAGCTTGGCGGTCGAGCCGAGGATCAACTTGGCCCCGGCATTGATGTCGAATGGCTCGTCCGAGCTGTCGGCATGCACGCGAACCACATCCTGGCCGGTGCCGCGTTCGTAAATCACGGCGCTGTACTTCAGCTTCAGATTGCGGGTGGTGTGCAGCAGATGCTCCCCGACGAGATGGTTAGATTCGACAAAGGCAGGGTCATTGAGCTGCGCAAGAATGTCGCTGACCCGAGACTGTGCCGGCAGGTCGATCGTGGAGACGCCAGTCAGGTCGAGCCGGTCCAGATCATAAAGGCTTGCGACGTTGAGCGTCCTGAGCAGCTCCGCGCGCAGCGCATCTGTCCCCTTCTCGACAACACAGCAGGCACTGGACGTCGCAGCCGGCTCCGGCGTTACATGAAATCTGGCGGCGCGCGCCGCGTCGCGTAGCCTGACATCGATCACGTTGGCCGTGGCCAGCCAATCGAGGTATCGATTGGTCAGCGCTGCCAGCGCCCCAAGGTCAGTCTGTAGGTAATAAGCCGGCCGGCGCTCGGCCAGCAGCAGGCCGAGCACCTCGCGATAGATCTGACCTTTACGGGCAAGCGCCGACGGCGTAGCAGCTGGGTCGCTTAGGACCCGGTTCGCCTCGGCCAGATCGGTGCCGAACCACGCGGAGAGCGCATCCCCGATGCCAATGATCTCGCCGAACCCCGGACGCGAGGCCAGCGGTGTGGCATTGAGATAGGTGACCACTATCTGCTTTCGCGCCTGAAGCGTGTCGGGTCCATCCCGATAGGTGCGCAATGCAGCGCTGACCATTTGCCGCAGCTTTTCCTCGATCGTGTCCGTCCGGCCCTGTGGCGAATGGCGGAACTTCTCGATCTGAGTTGCCAGCGTACTGGCGCCGCCGCCGCGGTGCACATGCCGATCGATCATGCGTCCCAGGCGGTGCCCGGCGGCCAGCACCAGTCGCCGCCATTCGACGGCCGGGTTGCGATGCACATCGTGCGCATCGAGAAGGTGCCGGTCCTCGATGAACAGCAGTGTGGTCACGACCAGCGGCGGGACCTCATCAAAATCATGGTAAATCGCTGCCGGGTAGCGCCCCCTATGAAGAAGCGTGCCGGTGCGGTCATAGAGGGTAAGTCCCGTCTGATCCTTTTCGTGATACGGCGCATAGAACCCATGGCCCACGACCCAGTCGAGGCTGGCTGAGAGGACCGCCTGGCGTTCGATACCGTAGCCGCTCCTCATCAGAGCATCGGTAAAGCTGCGAAGTTGCGCGTAGCCAAGCCGCTTGTCGTAGGGACCATCTCCCGCATTGACGGAGGTCGTGTTGGCGCCTGCCGCCGGGACGAACGTCATGGATGCGGCCCAGCGCGACAGCAATGTCGATTGCAGGAAGGCCGACCGCGTCTCAAGTATGGCGGCCAAGCTGAGTGCGCCGATAAACGCGCCGGAAGCCAGCAGCCATAATGAAACGTGAAGGACCCGGAAGGCCATTCGCTGGCGGGCCCGCGGCGCGTTCCGCGGACCTCTGAATATAACCGGACGCCAGGATAACCGGCTGCCCATGCTGCTCTTCCGTGTAGGTAGTATCCCCGAACAAGTGAGCTCGGCGATAGATTACTCGCGCCAGCAAACATTCGCTATACAAAGCCGAACATATACCTCTTCGCGGCCTTGCCAAGTAAACCGGTCGCAGAACGATTTGCGCTTATGATTGGACCCAGCCTGGTACCTCGCTGCCACCGAACCGTGCAGTGGGTAATCGTGATTTGGTTCACGAAAAACGGCCGCAGAAAGGCCATAGCCTCATTGCGCCTCGTGCTCTCCCAGAAGCCCCGCATATCCTCCTCGCTTTCCCATTGCGAGATGGAATACCCCGCCTCAGGGTCGTTCTGGTCCCGCAGGAGCCATTGCCCCTTCAACCCATTCACCTCGCCGCGGACCTCCAGTGCTCTCTTGAATGCAGCCTCGAAAGCATCCCATTGGCCGGGCAGGATTTTGCCCCAGATGATTGGCCCCCGGCGGGCCAGGGTATCGAAAGCAGGCGCCACGGTCCGGAACGGAACCGAGACACCCGAGGATCTGGAGGTCATCAACGCCTGGCGCGCAGCCCACAAGCCGGTGCTGAACACCTTTCAGGCTATCCTTCGGAACCGCACCCGCAATTCCAAGACGGTCGTCGCCCAGCATTACAAACGGAAAAAGACCATCTTCGACAAGCTCCGGCGGTTTCCGAATGTGGAACTGTCCCGCATGGACGACGTCGCCGGATGCGGATTGATCTTCCCCAACGTCAAATCGCTCTACGAATTCCGCAACAAGCTGCACAAGGCGCGATTCAAACACCGACGCCGGAACGACATCACCAAGTACGACTACATCAAGCACCCGAAGGACACCGGCTATAAGGGCATCCACGACGTCTACGAGTATGACGTCAATTCGGAGAGCGGTAAGGTCAGCAAGGACCTCCTGATCGAGCTTCAGTACCGCACGACGTACCAGCACGCCTGATCGACGGCAGTCGAAGTAATCGGCTTCATCACTTCCAGCCAGCCCAAGTTCCGCGAGGGCGACAAGCGCTATGAGACCGCGATGGTCTACGCCAGCGAGATCATCGCGCGCGCTCATGAGGAGTTAACGTCCTCCCTGGCGGAGATGTCGGACGACCAAGTGTTGCAGGGCTTCGCCAGTCTGGACAGGAGTTGGGGCTGTTATCGCTGCTGCGCAACCTCAATACTGTGGACAGCCCCGTCAGCGCGGACCGCAATGTCATCCTGATTTTCTCCGAGGATGACCTGGAGACGCGCAGCTTTACCACCGCTACGGCAGCGGTGCAGACCCTCTTCGAGCTCGAGCGGGAAAACCCAGGCAAGGACATTGTCCTGGTTCGGGCTGACAGGAGCGACGACGTGCGGAATGCCTTCCGGAACTACTTCTCGGATGCGCGGGAGTTCATCCACCTCATCGAGAGCGGTCGCGAGATTTTGGCCATGCCGCGCGCCAGCACTGACATGAGCTGGAGTCGTGTGCCGCCTTCGACCCCTGCGCCGTCGCGCTGGTGAACCGGTTCTGGAACCGGGCCGGCGGCCACATCGTCATCGCTTCGAGCTGGCGCTGGTTTGTCGCAAGGGTATCGAGGCACACCACCTCCACAAGGATCGGGCGTGTCCTCGCCTCGGCCGTGGCTACATGCGGGCGTTCCGCGAACGCAAGAGGTGGATCATTGACGACCGGAATTCAGCTTGACGTGCTGTTTTTACAAATCGTGTGATGCCCCTTGGATGCGGTCGCCAGGGCGCTGGCCGAGATGACCGGCGACCGGCTCGGCGCCGCCGCGCAGCGGCCCCAGCGGCTCATATTCC
>DASQVN010000622.1:0-5031 GCA_035640755.1 Rhodopila sp. | reverse complement strand
AACACGACCCTGACCGGGGCGCCGACGCGGAGATTTTCGGTCTTGCCAGCCAGGTTGCTGACGACGATGGGGCCTTCCTCCAGTCGCACGAGGCAGACGCGGTAGGGCAGGTTGTCCTTGTAGCCGTCCCAGTAGGCGCGGTGCATGTCGATCCAGGATTCGAGGGTGCCCTTCCCTGACGCCTCGACCCAGGTCTGGTCGGGCGAGAGGCATTTCGGGCAGACGGGGCCCGGGGGAAAGCGGGTGTCGCCGCAGGCGGGGCAATGTTGCAGGAGGAACCTGTTTTGCCTGGTTCCATCCCAGAACGGCTGGTTCAGCGTATCGATGCGGGGCAGCGGCTTGTTGTAGCTCATGGCGGGATCCCTCAGCCGCGGGTGTAGATGATCGAGCGGGTGCAGGGGGTCGCCTGGACGTACTGCACGACCTCACAGTCGGGCACCTGGCGGGCGCCGCATTCGCCGCGGAGCTGGCGCACGGCCTCGACGTTCAGCGCCCAGCCCTGCATGTAGGAATTGGAGAGATGGCCGCCGTCGGTGTTGACCGGCAGCTTGCCGCCCAGGCGGAGCGCGCCGTTCTCGACGAAAGAGCCGGATTCCCCACGGGGGCAGAAGCCCAGCCCCTCCAGGCTGAACAGCACGGTGGGGGAGAAATTGTCGTAGCACATCAGGGCGTCGATGTCCTCATAGGTGACGCCGGCCATCTCGTAGGCCTGGCGGCCGGCTTCCTGCAGCGCCGGGTACCAGAAATCCATGTCGAAATTGGCGATCGAGGACGGGCTGAAGGTTTCCTTCGCGCCGAAACCGGATATCAGCACGGGGGGCTTGGCGAAGTCCCCGGCGCGCTCCCTCGATGTCAGGATCAGGCACACCGCGCCGTCGTTGATCAGGCAGTAGTCGAGCAGGCGCAGGGGCGCGGCGATGAAGCGGGCGTTTTCGTGATCGTCGATGGTGATCGGGGTACGCATCACGGCATCGGGGTTGAGGCTGGCGTGATGGCGGATGGCCACCGAGACCTCGGCGAGCTGACGGGTGGTGGTGCCGTACAGCTCCATGTGGCGGCGGAACATCATGGCATGGGCGGCGCCCGGCGAGGTGAAGCCCCACGGGTCCCAGGTGCCGGGGTTCTCGTCACCGCCGTAGTTGACGCGGCGGGAGCGGCCGATATTGGCGTAGAGCAGGACCGCGGTGTCGCAGAGGCCCGCGTTGATGGCGGTGGCGGCCTCGATGATGCCCATGCCGGACATGCGGCCGTGACCGGGGAGCGTGATGGTCCAGCGCGGATTGAGGCCAAGGATCTCGCCCATGCGGGCATAGTAGGGGATGCGGCTGACCAGCAGGCCGTCGATCCTGTTCTTGTCGATGCCGCAATCCTGCACGGCGTTGCGGAAGGCCTGGGCGGCGAGGCCGTAATCGTCGGTTTCGGGGAAGTTGCCGTATTTGGTGGTGCCGACGCCGATGACGGCGATCTTGTTCGTGAGGTTCTTCAGGTCGGGCATGGGCTTCCTCCGTTGGGGCGGAGGATAGAGGGGTGGTTGGGATGGGGCAAATGCGGGGGGTCTTCGTGGGCTCCGTGGCGAGCGCGGTGCTGGCGGCGGGCTCCGTGTTTTCACCACGGAGTCCACCAAGGATGACGGAGGGACGCGGAGAGGTTACATCGTGGCGCCGATGACCCAGGGGGCGAATTCGGCGGCGCCGAAGTCGAACTGTTCGCTTTTCGTGCGTTCGCCCGAGGCAACCCGCAGGATCAGATCGAAGATGCGGGCGCCGGCCTGCTGGACGGTTTCGTCGCCGTCGAGGATGGTGCCGCAGTTGACGTCCATGTCGTCCTCGATGTGCTTGTACATCCGCGTATTGGTGGCGAGCTTGATCGAGGGGGCGGGCTTGCAGCCGAACACGCTGCCGCGGCCGGTGGTGAAGCACACCAGGTTGGCGCCGCCGGCGACCTGGCCGGTGGCGGCGACGGGATCGTAGCCGGGGGTGTCCATGAAGACGAAGCCCTTGGCGGTGACTTCCTCGGCGTAGCGGACGACGTCCACCAGGTTGGTGGTGCCGGCCTTGGCCATGGCGCCGAGGGATTTCTCCAGGATGGTGGTCAGGCCGCCGGCCTTGTTGCCGGGGGACGGGTTGGCGTTCATCTCGGCGTTTTCGCGCTGCGTGTATTCCTCCCACCAGCGCATCAGTTCGACGAGTTTCTCACCCACGTCGCGTGACACCGCTCGGCGGGTGAGGAGGTGTTCGGCACCGTAGGTTTCGGGGGTTTCCGAGAGGATCACGGTGCCGCCGTGGCGCACGACGAGGTCACTGGCGGCGCCGAGGGCGGGGTTGGCGGAGACGCCCGAGTAGCCGTCGGAGCCGCCGCATTGCAGGGCGATCTTCAGTTCTGACGCCGGGACGGGTTCGCGGGTGACGCGGTTGGCCTCGGCCAGGATGTCCTTCACGAACTCGACGCCGGCGGCGACGGTCTTGCGGCTGCCGCCCATGGTCTGGATGTCCATCGCCTTGAGGCGGCCGGCGAGGCGCTGTTCCTCCATCAGGCCGCCGATCTGGTTCACCTCGCAACCAAGGCCGAGGACGATGACATGGGAAAAATTCGGGTGGCGGGCGTAGCCGGCGAGGGTGCGGCGGAGCAGGCGAAGCGGCTCATGCTGGGTCATGCCGCAGCCTGTCTTGTGGGTGAGCGCGACCACGCCATCGACGTTGGGGTAGTCGGCCAGCGGATCGTCGCCGGTGAACGGGTTGCGCCGGAACATGTCGGCGACGACGCTGGCGACATGAGCGGAGCAGTTCACGCTGGTGAGGATGCCGATGTAGTTGCGCGTGGCGACGCGGCCGTCGGGGCGGCGGATGCCCTGGAAGGTGGCGGGTGGGTCGATGTAGTCGGTCGGTTTCGCGTCGTGGGTGTAGGCGTAGTCCTTGGCGAAGTCGCCCATCTCGCAGTTCTGGGTGTGGACGTGCTCGCCCACCGCGATCGGGGCCGAGGCGAAGCCGATGATCTGGCCATAGCGGCGGACCGGTTCGTCCTTCGCGATCGGGCGGACGGCGACCTTGTGGCCGGCGGGGACGCGCTGGGTCGCCGCGAGATCATCGCCGATCGGTGCGCCGGGCATCAGGGTGGCGCGCGCGATCACGACGTTGTCGTCGGGATGCAGGCGGATGACGGGCGGCTGGGCCATGGCGGGGTCCTTGGGTTTTTTGGGGCAGCAATCGCGACCATATAGCGAAAGGGATAGGCCCGGGAAAGCGGGCTTCCCATGACGGCGCACCAGCCGGGCCCCCGCGCATGCCGGGGCCGGGCATGCCGAGCAATGTTCTACGACCGGGCCGGATGCGCGCTTCTTCGGCTGTGAAAGCGGGGATGGTCTGCGCGTGTTTCCTTTTCGCGGGCGCTCTGGTTTGTGTCGCCGGATGATGCGAGTCAGGACAGGGCATGCAGGCACAGGGCATGCAGGCGGCGAACCATGCCGGCGCTGGCCTGACCGCCGGAGCCGTGAGCCGCGCCCGCCCGGGCGCGCAGGCAGAAGCTGTTGCCCCTACCGCCGTCCCGTCGGCACCCTGTTGAAGGGGATGCCCTTGTCGGCGCGGATGTCCGAAGGCAGGCCGAGGACGCGTTCGGCGATGATGTTCCTCAGGATCTCGTCGGAGCCGCCGGCGATGCGGCCGCTGGGGGAGGACAGCAGGGCGGCCTGGAACATCGCGTAGGCCTCGGTGAGGTCGTCGTCGATCACCAGGCCGCCGGCGCCCATCAGGTCGAGGCCGTAGCTGGCGATGTCCTGCAGCTTGGAGGCGTTGACCAGCTTGTGGATCGAGTTCTCGGGGCCGGGGGTCTCGCCGCGCGACAAAGCCGTCATGGTGCGGAAGCGGGTGAACTTGAGGCCCTGGGAGCGGGCGTACCACTCGGCGATGCGCTCGCGCACCGCGCCGTCATGCAGGGCGGGCTTGCCGTCGAGGCGGAGGCGGCGGGCGAGCTCAACCAAGTCATCCACGTCGGGGCGCTGCACGTCGCCGACGGCGAGGCGTTCGTTCATCAGGGTGGTGAGGGAGACCTTCCACCCCTGCCCTACCGCGCCGAGGCGCTGGCTGTCAGGGACGCGGACATCGGTGAAGAAGACCTCGTTGAAGTGGCGGGCGCCGGACATCTGGTGGATCGGGCGGATCTCGATGCCGGGGGACTTCATGTCCAGGAAGAAGAAGGTCAGGCCTTCGTGTTTCGGCACATTGGGGTCGGTGCGGACGACGATGATGCCGAAGTCTGACAGGTGTGCGCCGGAGGTCCAGATCTTCTGGCCGTTGATGATCCAGTCATCGCCGTCGCGTTCGGCGCGGGTGCGCAGCGCGGCGAGGTCGGAGCCGCCGGCGGGCTCGCTGAAGAGCTGGCACCAGACTTCCTCGCCCCGCAGGGCGGGCGGGACGTAACGCTCGAGCTGCTCGGGCGTGGCGTAGGCCATCATGGTGGGGATGCACATACCGAGGCCGATCTCAAACAGGCCCTTGGGGACGACGAAATCGTCCTCCTCCTGGTTGTAGATGACCTGGAAGATGGGGGAGAGCTCGCGCCCGCCATAGCGCTTGGGCCAGGTGATGCCGGCGAAACCGGCGTCGGCCTTCTTCGCCTGCCAGGCCTTGCAGCGCCCGACAGCCTCGGCGTCGACGCCGCTCTGGCGCAGGACGGGGCGGGCGGCGGCCTTGGGTTCGGCGTTGGCCTGCAGGAAGGCGCGGGCCTGGGCGCGGAAGGCGGCTTCTTCCGGGGTGTCGTTGAAGTCCATTTTGCATTCCTCCCTGAGTCTTGAATGGACGCGTGATTCACGCCCTCCGACCTGCGGCCTCGGGCGATCACGCGTTGTCGTATGAACGCGTGATTCACGCCCTTTGACCTGCGGCCTCGGGCGATCACGCGTCAGGCCGCGTTACGGGTTTCCAGCAGCTCGACGAGCCGGTCCTTCCAGAACGGGGCGCCGCCGATGGCGAGCGCGAGCTGCTTGGAGCGTCGATAGAACAGATGACAATCGACCGCCCAGGTGAAGCCTATGCCGCC
>DASQVN010000621.1:0-11298 GCA_035640755.1 Rhodopila sp. | reverse complement strand
GGCGAAAGCGCGCCAGCCATCGATTTGCAGGGCAGAGTCACGCTCCCGCACGGTCCGCGCTGCCGCGATCTGCCCTGTTGATCTGCACGGCAGATTCACGCTCCCGCGGTTCCGCGTCGCGCGATCTGCCCTGTTTCCGCCTGCCGATGGGCGTGCCACCATGGGCGGGAGGAGGAACGGCCATGAACGACATGCCCAACACGCCTGCCCTGGACGGCAAGGCCATCGCCGAGCTGGCGGAACAGCTCAATGGGCTGCTGAAGCTGAGGACGTTTCCGATCGGCATGAAGCTGCTGGCTGATGCGGCCGAGATGGAGGCGATTCCGGGGGTGCGACGGCCGGCGAAGGGGAAGACGTTCTCGACCTGCCAATTGGTGACCCAGTCGCGCATGGCGGGATTCACGCTGGGGATCACGACCGAGAATATTCCGCCGTTTTCGAGCTGCTCCAGCGTGATCGGGCTGGATGCGCCGGGGGAGGTCTATACCTCGGGGCGGAAGATGGAGGGGGTGTGGTTCGAGAACCGGGAGGCGGCGGCGGCGCACCAGGCGCAGATGCCGCGGGTGACGCCGGGGACCTATAATGCGCTGGTGGTCTCGCCGCTGCGGACGGCGCGGCTCGATCCGCCGGATATCTGCCTGTTCTACGGCAACCCGGCGCAGATGATCCTGTTCATCAATGGGCTGCAGTGGCGGAATTACCAGCGGTATGACTTCAGCATCACCGGGGAGAGTGCATGCGCGGACAGTTGGGGGAATGCGCTGAAGACGCGGAAGGTGAGCCTGTCAATCCCGTGCTACGCCGAACGGCGATATGGGGGCGTGGCGGATGATGAGATGCTGATGGCGTGCCCGCCGGACGATTTGCTGCGGGCGGTGACGGGGCTACACGGGCTGTCGAAGGCGGGGCTGCGGTATCCGATCATGCCGTTTGGGCCGCAGGCGGAGCCGGCGGAGGGGATGGCGAAGAGTTATGCGGGGAAGAGTTGAGGCGGCGGTTCGTTGCGGCGCCGCCTGTGGGTGGATGGCCGGGTCGAGCCCGTCCGCGTGAGGATAAGGCGGAGGAGGAGAACTTGTCCGCACGCCGTGCCCCGTCCGTCTTGGCCGGCCGCCGAGCCGGCCATCTGCGCTGCACCGGTGGTGCGTGGATGGCCGGGTCAAGCCCGGCCATGACGGGTACGCAACGCCGGCAGCAACAGTTTTCCGCGTGGGGCCGATTCTGACGCGTATGGCGGTCGATCCTCGGGTCGAGCCCGGGGACATGGCCCGGCCATGACGTTAACCGCGGGCTTAGCGTAGTCTTGGGTCGGGGACGCGGGCGGCGACGAGGGCGTCCACGGCAGCGGCGCCGGCGGTGAGGAGGGCCTGGGTGCACGCGTTGGCGGTGGCGCCGGAGGTCATGACGTCGTCGATCAGCAGCACCGTCTTTCCCTCGAGCCGGGCGACTCGGCTGGGTCTTGCGATGATGGTGCCGGCGACTTCCTGGGCGCGTTCCTCGGGGGATTTGTCCTCCAGCGGGGCGGTGCGCCGGGTGCGCAGCAGGGCGTCGGCGATGACGGGACGGTTGGCGAGGCGGCCTACCGCGAAGGCGAGCAGGGCGGCCTGGTTGTAGCGGCGTTCCCATAGGCGGCGGCGGTGGAGGGGCACGGGTACCAGCACGTCGGCCTGGGCCAGCACGGCGGCGCCGGCGCGGGCCATCATGGGGGCGAGAATGAAGGCCATCTCGGTCCGGTCGGCGTGCTTCAGGGGCAGGATCAGGCGGCGCGCGTGGCCGTCGTAGCGCAGGGCGGCGCGGGCCTGGCGGAAGACAGGCGGATGTTCGGTGCAGGCGGGGCAGAGCGTGTCCTCTCCGCCCTGCTCGTCGGAGGTGAAGGGGACGCCGCAGCGGGCGCACATCGGCGCGGTGATGAAAGTGGCCTGGGCGAAGCAGTCGGCGCAGAGCTGCCCCTGCTGGGCCACGCGGGCCTCGCAGGTCGGGCAGGTGGGCGGCAGCAGCAGGTCGAGCGCGGCGCGGCCGGCCTGTTTCAGGTAATGGGCAAGATCAGGCAGCTTCGTGCGCCTCCCCTGGGATGCCGAAGTGAACCGTGCCGTCACGCGCGATCTGGTGCACCAGGTCGATCTCCCACGAGAGATAGGCGTTCATTGCTTCTTCGATACCAGAATTCCGGTCGTATGGTCGAAGATAAAAATCGATGCACGCATCATCCGGCGGAGTGGTGCGATCCTTGACCAGCGGGCGGCCGAAGGCGTGCCAGGCGTCGGTGCCGCCGTCGAGCACCCGCACGTCGGCCTGGGTCAGGCCACGCAGCTCGGGCACCGCGAGGCGGGCAAGCATGCCGTCCGGGCTGGTGACGACGACGTGGGCCGCGGCGGTGAACTGCGGTTTCAGGGCCGCGAGGCGCGAGCGCACACCCCAGACGGCGCCGGGGATGTGGCCGTCACGGAAATCGATGCTGCGGGCCAGATCGACAATCAGCGTCCGCGCACCACTGTCGAGCAGGTGCACCAGGGCGGGGACGTCGATCAGATCGGCGGGCGCGGCGAGCTCGGGCACCGGAACGGCGTCGCTGGCGGTGGTACGGGCCGCGTCGAGGCCGCCCTCGACGACGAAGACGTCGCGATGCCCCATTTGGCGCAGCCAGGCGCCGGCCATGCGGGCGCGGACCCCGGTGTCATCGACCAGCACGATGCGGGCGTTGCGCACGCCGATCCACTGGTCGGTGGCCTGTACGAGCTGCCCGCCGGGAGCGCTGCGGCTGCCGGGGCGGTGGCCGGCCTTGAACTCGGCCGGGTCGCGGACATCGAGCACATAGAGCGTGCGGTCGGGGTCATCGTCGAACCGTTCGAGGTCCAACGGGCCGATGACGCCCACGCCCGACTGTTCGGCGAACGCCTTGGCGCGCTGCAGGGCGAGGCTGAGCGTCTTCGGCGTGCCGGGGGTGAACTTCTCGGTGCGGCCGCGTTCGCAGCGCAGGCCGGCAAGCTCCCAGCCCATGGTGCCGTTGCGCAGCGCCACCACCTTGTTGGGGATGCCGGCGCGGCGGAGGCTTTCGGCGCCCATGATGCTGCGGGTGCGGCCGGCACAGTTGACCACGACCAGGGTCTGGGGGTCGGGGACGAGGTCGCCGATACGGTAGGCGAGCTCCCCGCCCGGGACGCTGATTCCGGTGGGGATCGACATGCGGGTGAACTCCTCCAGCGTGCGGCTGTCGAGGATGACCATGTTGCGGCCCTGGTCGATCCAGGACTTCAGCTCCTTCGCGTCGACGCTTTCGGTGCCGTAGTGATGCTCCACCCATTCGCCGAACGCCTTCGAGGGGACATTGACGCCGCTGAACAGGGTGTAGCCGGCGGCTTCCCATGCCCTGGTGCCGCCTTCCAGCACATGGACATCGGTGTAGCCGACCGATTCGAGCCAACGCGCGAGTTCCTGCGCCAGGCCGCGCCCGTCATCGACGCAGCAGATGCGGACGGCCAGGCGGGGCAGCAGGGCGCGGGCGCGGATTTCCCTGCGCGCGAGGCCGCAGGGGACAGCCCAGAACAGGTGGGATGTGCCGAACTCGCCATCCTCCCGCGCATCCAGCAGGGCGAGTTCATGGCCGTCGGTGATCCACGCGCGCAGGGTCTTGGCGTCGATTGTTTTCATTGTGCAGACCTCCGGCAATCTGGGTCCACAAACGGTAGGCTCCGGTTGATCGGCTTGGCAACGGCGGGCGCAGGGCACACATCGGCGGCATGGACCCGATGCGGATCTTCGACCGCGCCGCCGTGCGCCGACATCGTGACCGGGCGGCGGCGCGGGTCGACCAGGTGGCGGACGTGCTGCGGGATGCGGCGGAACGGCTGTTGGACCGGCTGGACGATACCAGGCGGACGTTTGCCGATGCGCTGGATATCGGCGGGCGGGGCGTCGTCGCACCGATGCTGCGCGGGCGCGGCATCAGCGTCGTCAGCTCCGACCTTTCGCCGGCGATGGCGGCGCGCAACGGCGGGCCGGCGGTGGCGGCGGATGAGGAGTTCCTGCCGTTTGCCCCGGGAAGCTTCGACCTGGTGGTGGCCAGCCTGTCGCTGCACTGGGTGAACGATTTGCCCGGCGCGCTGATCCAGATCCGCCGGGCGCTGCGGCCCGGCGGGCTGTTCCTGGGCAGCCTGCCTGCACTCGGCACGCTGCAGGAGCTGCGTCTGGCACTGACCGAGGCCGAGGCGGAGATCAGCGGCGGGGTCTCGCCGCGGGTCTCCCCGTTTCCCGATCTGCGGGATTGCGCGCACCTGCTGCAGCGCGCGGGGTTTGCGCTGCCGGTCGCGGATATCGAGGATATCCGGCTGCTGTACGCCGATCCGCTGGCGATCCTGAGCGACCTGCGTGCGGCCGGGGAGGCCAATGCCGTCCGGCAGCGGGCACGCGGGGTGCCGCCGCGGGGGCTATTTCCGGCGGCATTGGCGCGGCTGTCGACGCAGAATGGGGCGACGCAGAATGGGCCGACGCAGAATGGGCGGCTGGAGGTGCGGCTGCGCCTGGCGATGTTGACGGGCTGGGCGTAGGTTCTATCGCAGTTGGTTGGGCGATCAACTGCTGATGACTATTCGAGTTTTGAGCGGCTGATATCGCGCGCCTGCCAACCCCGGATCAGGCTGGCCGTTCACCGGAGGCCCCCGGCGAAGGGAGAACAGCAAGGTGGCGGATCGGCAGGGTGCGCATGGGGCGGGCAATCGGCATATCGTCGTCATTGGCGCGTCGGCAGGGGGGCTGCAGGCGCTGGAGCGGCTTCTGCCTGGCCTGCCTGCTGACCTGCCGGCGTCGGTGTTCGTTGTTCTGCATTTGGGCGCGACAAGCCATCTGGCCTACATCCTGGGGCTGAGATCGCCGCTGCCGGTGCGCGAGGCGGAGAGCGGGGGGATGATCGAGCCTGGACAGGTGTACGTTGCGGTACCGGGCCAGCACCTGCTGATCCATGACTCGCACCTCCTGCTCCGCCGCGGACCGCGCGAGAACTTCGCGCGACCGGCGATCGACCCGCTGTTCCGGTCGGCGGCGTGCAGCTTTGGCGGCGCGGTGATCGGGGTGGTGCTGTCCGGGGCGCTGAACGACGGCAGCGCGGGGCTGCGCGCGGTCAAGCGCTGCGGCGGACTTGCCGTCGTGCAGTGCCCGGAGGACGCGGCGGTAGCCAGCATGCCGCGGAGCGCGATCCGCATTGCGGCTGCCGATCACGTCGCGCCGGCCGCGGAACTCGGCCCGCTGATCGGCCGCCTGGTGCGACAGCCGGCGGCGCCGACGCCGCCGATCCCGGTCGACATCCGGCTGGAGACATTGATTGCAGCACAGGAGCTGGCCGGGATGAAAGCCGAAGACGCATTGGGCAAGCCGTCGCGCTTCACCTGCCCCGAGTGCAACGGCGCGCTGTGGGAGATTGAGGACGGCAGCCTGCTGCGCTTCCGCTGTCATGTCGGACACGCCTACACCAGCGAAACGGTGCTGTCGGCGCAGGCAGAGCAGGCTGAGAGGATGCTGTGGAACCTGCTGCGCACCCACCAGGAGCGTGCCGCGCTGGCATGGCGGATGGCGGCGAAGGAGGAAGCCGAGCATAGGCTGGAGATTGCGCGGCGGCTGCAGGAACGGGCCCGCGAGTATGAAGAGGATGCCGAGCTGGTGCGGCGGCTGATCCGGGAGCGGGGGGCAACGATTGATGCGACAGGCGAGCAAAGCGGTCCATGAGTGAAGACGAACCGGCACCGGTCGATACGGATCTGGAAGAAGAGAGTGCTGCGGATGATCCGATGCCTCCGGTTATCGGCATCGGGGCATCGGCTGGGGGCGTGGATGCACTGCTGCGGCTGATTCCGACGCTGTCCGCCGACCCCGGGATGGCGTTCGTGGTGGTGCAGCACCTGGACCCGCACCACGCGAGCGCGCTGGCTGCCGTGCTTCGGCGCACGAGCCCGCTGCCGGTCAGCGTGATCGAGGACGGCATGGCGGTGAAGGAGAACCACATCTATGTCATCCCGCAGAATGCCAGGCTGACGATCGCAGAGGGGCGGCTGCACCTGGTGGCGCACCACGGTGCCCGCATGCCCGAGGGGCTGATCGACGGGTTCTTCGTTTCGCTGGCGCGAGACCGGGGAGAGAGCGCGGGCTGCGTCATCCTTTCCGGCACCGGCAGCGACGGGACGCTGGGGCTGCGCGCAATCAAGGAGAACGGCGGCCTGACGGTCGCGCAGGCGGACGCGAGCTATGACGGCATGATGCGCAGCGCGGTCGCCACCGGCATGGTGGATTTCACGCTGACCGCGGAACAAATCGGCGCGAAGCTGACCGAGTATTTCGGCCTGGCCCGGGAAATGCGCCGCCACAGGCGCCGCCGGGCCGTTGCGGACGAAACGGCAAGCCGCCTCCCGGCGATCATCGCATTGCTGCGCAGCCGCACCGGGAACGATTTCAGCGGCTACAAGGACAGGACGATCATACGCCGCGTGCAGCGCCGCATGCACGTGCTGCACATCACCGATGCGGACTCGTTTGTCGAACGGCTGCGAAACGACCCGCATGAGGTCACGCTGCTGTTCCAGGACCTGCTGATCGGCGTGACCGAGTTCTTCCGCGACGGTGAGGCTTTTGCCTCCTTGAAGGAGAAGGTCGTCCCCGAACTGTTCCGCGACAAGACGCAGGATCATTCCGTTCGGGTGTGGATTCCCGGCTGTTCCACCGGCGAGGAAGCGTATTCGATCGCGATCCTGCTGCGGGAATACGCGTCCGCCCTGCCGCACGCTCCGCGGCTGCAGATCTTTGCCAGCGACATCGACGAGCAGGCGCTGGAGGTGGCGCGGATCGGGCGATACCCCGCAAGCATCGCCAGGGACATGCCGACCGAGTATCTGGCGCGCTACTTCGTGCGGGAGGACGGGACGTACCGGATCGCCGGCGACCTGCGCGAGATCTGCCTGTTCTCGGTCCACAACCTGCTGCGGGATGCGCCGTTCTCACGGCAGGACCTGATCTCATGCCGCAACCTGCTGATCTACCTGAACAGCGATCTGCAAAGCCATGTCATCCCGCTGTTTCATTACGCACTGAACCCGAACGGGTTCCTGTTCCTCGGCACGTCTGAGAACGTGACGCGGCATTCGCGGCTGTTCGCGACGGTGGACAAGACCCACCGGATCTTCCAGCGGCGCGCGGTGGCGGACCGGCGGCTGCCGGAGTTTCCGCTCTCGGCCCCTGATGCGTCGCGGCGGAGCGGGCCCGCGCGCGTGCCGCGCACGCCGGGCAATCCGAGCCTGCGGAGCGCTGCGGAACGCCAGTTGCTGGACCGGTTCCTGCCGGCCTACGTGGTGATAAACGCCGAGGGTGACCTGCTGCAGGCGTCGGGGCGCACGGGCAAGTACCTGGAGCTGCCGGCGGGCGTGCCGGACACGAACCTGTTCAGCATGGCGCGCCCCGGGCTGCGGGTGGAGCTGCGGGCGGCGCTGCACCGGGCGATTACCAGCGGCCAGGCGGTGACGCAGCCGAAAGTTGCAGTCGATACCGATGGCGGACGGCAGGAAATCGACTTGTATGTGCAGCCGCTGCGCTTCGGCAGCCCGCCCGAAACGTTCTACATGATCGTGTTCCAGGATGTCGGCGCGGTGCAGCCCGGCGGCGGCCTGTTGCCGACTGACGGCGACCATGATCTGGCGGGCATCAGCGTGCGGCAGCTGGAGACGGAGCTGCGGGCCACGCGCGAGAGGTTGCAGACGACCAGCGAGGAGCTGGAATCCTCGAACGAAGAGCTGAAGTCGAGCAACGAGGAACTCTCCTCGATGAACGAGGAGTTGCAATCGGCCAACGAGGAACTCGAGACCTCGAAGGAAGAGCTGCAGTCGATCAACGAGGAGCTGCACACCGTCAATGCCGAACTGAATGCGCGGGTGGATGAGCTGACACGCGCCAGCAACGACATGAGCAACCTGCTCGACAGCACGCAGATCGCGACGATCTTCCTGGACCGGCAGTTGCTGGTGAAGGGATTCACGCCGGCGGCGAAGGACGTGTTCCACCTGGTGGAAAGCGATACGGGACGGCCGATCATGCATGTCCGCCCGCGCGTGGAGATCGGCAACCTGCAGCAGGATGCCGAACGCGTGCTGCGGACGCTTGGCACGATCGAGCGGCAGGCGAAAAGCATCGAGAGCGACACGCTTTTCATCATGCGGCTGCTGCCCTACCGCACGACGGAGAACGTCATCAGCGGCATCGTCATGACGTTCATCGATGTTACCCGCGTGGCGGCGGCGGAAGCCCGCGTGAAGGAGCTGACAAGCGACCTGCGCGCCCGCATCCAGGAGCTGGAGACGGTGATCGACCTGGTGCCTGCCGGCGTGATGATCGCCGAAGGGGCGCGGCCGGACCGTGTCCTGGTCAACCAGTACGGCGCCTATCTGCTGGGCTATGCGGAGGGGCACCGCGGCCTCACGCCGGTCAGTGCCGATTTCGCCACCCTGCAGGGAACCATCGCGCTGCCCGAGGCTGAAATGCCGCTTCGCCACGTGCTGACGACCGGCGAGGCCGTTTCGGCAATCGAAGGAAAACTGCAGCGCAGGGACGGCGGAACGATCGATATCATGGTATCCGCGACGCCGCTGTTCGATGACCATGGGGCCGTGCGCGGCGCCATCGCCGCCCTGGTCGACGTCTCGCCCCTCAAGGCGTCGGAGGCTCGGCAGCGGGTGCTGCTGGACGAACTCCAGCATCGCGTGAAGAACACGCTGGCGACCGTGAGCTCACTGGCGACGCGGATGGCACGGCGCAGCCGCTCACTGGGTCAATTCCGGGAATCGTTCCTGTCCCGGCTGGCGGCGATGGGCCGGACCCACGATCTTCTTTCCGGCGGCGCATGGACGGGCGCAAGCCTGCGCGCGCTGCTGCTGGTGGCGCTGGATTCCTACGCCAATCCGGAAAAGACCAACATCGCGCTGATCGGCGAGGATGTCCGCCTGACGCCGAACACGGCGAGTACCCTCGGCATGGTGTTTCATGAACTGGCGACAAACGCGGCGAAGTATGGTGCGTTGTCGACAGAAGGCGGCGTTGTCGAGGTTTCGTGGACGGTCCGGCAGGACGCCGGCGGCGGACAGCAGCTGCACATCGGCTGGGTTGAACGGAACGGCCCGCCGGTCGATGCATCGGCGGCCGAGGGATTCGGCACCGGGTTCGTGCGCCGGAGCGTCGAGTACGAAATGGAAGGCCGCGCGACGGTGCAGTTGTTACCTGAAGGGTTGCACTGCGACATCGAGTTTCCGCTGGTGGGCAATGTGGAGTAGCAATGGGGGGCAGGCCATGGCAGCAAAGGCACCGGTCCATCTGGACCTGAGAATCCTCGTGGTGGAGGACACCCTGATGCTGGCGGAAATGCTGGTGGACCAGCTTGAGGAGTGCGGTTGCACGGTGGTGGGTCCGGCGGGGCATCTGAACCGCGGCGTGGCGCTCGCGCAGACGGAAAAGCTTGATGGCGCCTTGCTGGATGTCAACCTGAACGGGGAGCGCTGCTTTCCGATCGCCGAGGTTCTGGCGGCGCGGTCAATCCCGTTTGCCTTTCTGACCGGATACGGCGATGCGGCGATTGAGCCGAAGTTCCGGCACGTGCCGCGGCTGGCCAAGCCGTATTCCGCTGCAGAACTGGAGCGGTTGCTGGAGACGCGGTTCGCGGCCGTGGCGGCTGGGCGGGGGTGAGGTTGGGGTAAGGGTCGCGCGGTGTGGCGCTATCGTCATGGCCGGGCTCGACCCGGCCATCTGCGCTTCGACGGTGGTGCGGCCAGTTGTGGCACGGCCGTCGGGTGGATGGCCGGGTCAAGCCCGGCCATGACGGACATTGCGGGTCCTGCGGGACCGCCTATTACCCGCCGGTGACGCTCATGTGGCGGGCGAGGGCGGGTTTGTCGTGGCGGCGGTCGATGATGAAGTCGTGGCCCTTGGGCTTGCGGGCGATGGCGGCGCGGATCGCGTCGTCGAGTTCATCGTCGGTGGCCCCGGCGCGCAGCAGTGGGCGGAAATCGGCCGAATCCTCCTGGCCGAGGCACATGTAGAGTGTTCCGGTGCAGGTCAGGCGCACGCGGTTGCAGCTTTCGCAGAAATTGTGCGTCATCGGTGTGATGAAGCCGATGCGGCGACCGGTTTCCTTGACGTTGAAGTAGCGGGCGGGGCCGCCGGTGCGGTAGTCGGTGTCCTCCAGCGTCCAGGTCTTGCGCAGGCGGGCGCGGACGACGGAGAGCGGCAGGTATTGGTCGGTGCGGTCGCCGGTGATGTCGCCCAGCGGCATGGTTTCGATCAAGCATAAATCGAAACCATGCTCACCGCACCAGGCCAGCATCGCGTCGAATTCGGCTTCGTTGACGCCCTTCATGGCGACGGCATTGATCTTGACCGCGAGACCGGCGGCCTTGGCGGCGAAGATACCGTCCAGCGTCGGCTCGATCTTCCCCCAGCGGGTGATCTGGGTGAACTTCACTGGGTCGAGCGTATCGAGCGAGACGTTGACGCGCCGCACGCCGGCAGCGGCCAGGGTCTGGGCGTGCTTTGCAAGCTGGGTGCCGTTGGTGGTTACCGTCAATTCGTTCAGCCCGTTGCCGAGACGCCGGCCCAGGGCGCCGAACAGGCGCGTGACGTCGCGGCGCACCAGCGGCTCCCCGCCCGTGATGCGGATCTTGGTGGTGCCGAGGCGGATGAAGGCAGTGCACAGGCGCTCCAGTTCCTCCAGCGACAGAAGGTCGCGCTTGGGCAGGAACGTCATGTCCTCGGCCATGCAGTAGACGCAGCGGAGGTCGCAGCGGTCGGTTACTGATACCCTGAGGTAGGTGATCGCTCTGCCGAACGGGTCGATCATGATGGGTGGTTGTCTCCTTGCCGGCCCCTGGGTCGGCCCCTGGGCCAACCCTTGGATCAGCCCTTGGGCAAGCCGTCCGGGCAATGGGGCGGGCGATATTATGGCGTTCAGTATGAGTTGCGCCATCCCGCGGCCGGCTTCAAGACCTGGTGTGTCCGAAGCCTCGACTCGCGGCGGTCTTGGCTGCATTCTGCGGCAACCGATCCCTTTTTGGACACCGCATGAACGCTTCGCACGGCGCTCTTCGCACGATCGAGCAGGCATCCGTGCGTCTGACCGGAGAACTCGCGCAACTTGCTGCCGCGGTCGAGCAGCGGGTGGGTTCGGGCGACGATGGTGCGTTGCGGCAGGCGGCGGGTGCACTGACCGCACGGTTCAGGCTGCTGGCGGCGGCGATGACGCGGAGTGACGAGGGGGTTCCGGTGCAGCGGGTGGTCGATCTGGCA
>DASQVN010000620.1:0-3072 GCA_035640755.1 Rhodopila sp. | reverse complement strand
GGTCGCCGAACGGTTCAGCCTGGCTGACTGCGCTGCTGCCCCGTCGCTGTTCTATACCAACTGGGTGCATCCGATCGGCGGTTACGCGAATGCCGCGGCCTATCTGGAGCGCCTGCGGGCACGCCCCTCATTCGCGCGCTGCATCGACGACGCGCGGCCGTCGCGGCACCTGTTTCCGGGCGGCGCACCGCCGGAGTGACACCGGTTGCAGCCCGTGTGACTTCAGCTTCCGCGCGCGGGCAGCTCCAGAATCCCTGAGCCGACGGCGGACAATTCGCCGTCCTGGTTGCGTGCCTCCTGGCTGATTTCAACCAGACGGCGCCCGTCATCGATGAACCTCCGTACGACCTTGCCGGTGATGAATAGGGTATCGCCCTCGGGGTTGTGTCGCCGGATCTGACATGTCGACCGGCGCAGGAAGCCGTCGTCGCCCATCCAGTTGGTCAGGTGATGCGTAAGCCAGGAGCAGCGCTCCGGCCCGTAGTCATAGGCGCCGGGCGCACCGACCATGCAGGCGAACGCGTCTTCCCAGTGGACGCGCTCGGGGCAGTCGGGGATGCCGAAGCGGTTGGGAATGCCAAGGCCGGGATGCGCGTGGATTTGCTTCCAGGCCAGCTTGTTCGCACGGATGTAAAGCCCGCCCCAGCCCTGCGCGAAGGCGATGAAGCCGGTGACCGTCATCGGCCCCTTCACCATCACGGGCAGGTCCGCATTCTCCTGCACGTCGTCCCAGTAGCGTGGGATGGCGCCGCGGATTTCCTCTTCGTGGTAATGCCTGTAGATTCGGGCCAGCTGTTCTTCCGTGTAGCGCGGCGGTGGCTTGGCGCGCAGCTCGGCGTATTTCGTCCCCTTCTCCCGCGCGTCGTCGCGGTCGGTGCGGAAGCACCAGCTATCGGCTTCGGCCACCAGCTCGCCGAGCTGATTGAAGAAGTTGACGTGATAGATCTGCTGGATGGATCGGCCAGCGAAACGGGTCTGGTGCTCGACCAGATCCTTCAGCCAGGCCTCGGTGCTGATCTCATCGTTGCGGAACACGGGCTTGTGCCAGGTCCAGTCCGCGCCCGCCCACATCGCGTGCACCCCGGGCAGGCCGCCGACGTAGCCCGAAATGATCCGGCTGGTCGCGAACAGGAAACTGGGCAGCGCGATGATCCCGCCGTAGCGTGTCCTGGCCGCGTATTCCGGGTCACACCACAGCGGGTTGTCATCGCCGATGCCGTGCGCGTAGTGGCGGATGTTGTCCCGGGTCGCCTCATGACACCAGGGTTCCAGCGTGTTCTCGATCCGCACGCCGATCCGGCTGCGCAGCGCGTCCAGCGCCTGGTCGGTGATGCGGGGAAAATAGCGCGCTGCCTCGGCTGTCATGTCTGTGCCTCTCTTTCGCGCAGGACCTTCCGATTGACCTTGCCGGCCGGCGTCTTCGGCAGTTCCGTTACGAACGCGATCTGCCGCGGGTATTCGTGCTGGCTGAGCCGGGCACGGACGAAGTCCTGGATTTCGGCCGCCAGCGCCTGGGTCGGCGGGCGGATCGTGACAATGAACGCCTTCACCACGTGCCCGCGCGTCGTGTCGGGCACGCCGATGACGGCGGCTTCGGTGACGGCGGGATGTTTCAGCAGCGTATCCTCGACCTCGGCCGCGCCGATCGTCCAGCCGGCGGAGATGATGACGTCGTCCGCGCGCCCGGCGTGGTAGAAATAGCCGTCCTGGTCGATGCGGCCGCGGTCCTTGGTGGGGAACCAGGCGCCATGGCGCCAGACCTTGATCTCACCGATCTCCCCCGGTGCGCAGGGGGTGCCGTTGGGTCTCTGGACCGCGACCTGCACGCCGGGCACCGGCTTGCCGAGGGCGCCGGGCTTGACGGTGAAGTCCTCGGCGCCGGGATAGTTCGCCAGGATCACGCCGACCTCGGTCGTGCCGTACATGCTGCACAGCTTGGTGCCAAAGGCGGTTTCGGCGAATGCCAGGGTCTCGGTGTCCACCGGTTCCCCGGTGAAGGACATCTTTGCGAGCCGCATCGGATAGCGGCCGGCTGCGCCGCTCTGGCGGATCAGGCGGTAATGCGTGGCGGCGGCCGAGAGATTGGTGGTGCGCGAATCCCGGAGTGCGCGCAGCAGCCGTTCGGCGTCGAACCGGCCCGAGAACGTTCCGGTGCGCACGCCAAGTGCCAGCGGCGCCAGCGTGCCGTGCCACAGCCCGTGTCCCCAGGCCGGGGAGGATGGGCAGAAGAACCGGTCGCCCGGCCGGATGCCGGTGCCGTACAGCGCCGCCACCATGACCACGACGATGGCCCGGTGCGTGTGCTTCACCGCAGCGGGAAGCTCGCGTGTCGTGCCGGAGGTGTACTGATAGATTGCCATATCGTCCGCGCTGGTGGCCGCGGCGAAATCGGCCGGCCGGCGGTCGAGCGCAGCGTCCAGCGCCGCATCGGCGACAACAGCCCGCGTGCCCGTGTCCTGCAGCGCGGCGGCCTTGTCCGCAGTCGTCAGCAGGAGCTTCGGTGCACAGTCCGCGACGCGCAGGCGCACGCCATCCGGGCCGAACAGGGTGAACAGGGGCACCGCGACGGCGCCCAGCTTCATTGCCCCGAACAGGGCTGCATAGAACAGGAGGGACGGCTCGAGCATGATGGCGACACGATCGCCCTTGCCTACCCCCTGCCCCACCAGCCAGTGCGCAAACCGGGAGGATCGAGCCGCGATTTCGCTGAAGGTGACCTGCTCATCATGGCCGTCGGCGAAGGCGAGCCAGCTTGCCACACGCCCCGGATCGGTTGCGTGCCGGTCGATGCATTCGTGCGCGATGTTCAGCGCCTGGCGGTTGCCGTCGAAAAGCTCCCACAGCTTCTCCGGCCGGAAATGGCGCTGCGCGTCGTCGTAGCGCGTATAGTCGGTCAGCCTGGGGCTCATGAAGGTAGTACTGGGGGGTGCAGCACTGGTCGGTGCGCCCGCGCCCGTGATGCAGGCCTGGTAATCGGATGACCCATGCTTCCTCCGTTCCGGCGGAGTCTATGGCCGCCGCCGGCGCGCGGCAATCCTTGAGGGGGCGGCGGGGAAAATGCTGCAGTCAGCG
>DASQVN010000619.1:0-6153 GCA_035640755.1 Rhodopila sp. | reverse complement strand
GCGAGCGCGGACGATGCGCCCCGTTGGCCGGAGCGCTACGCCCCCTGGCCCGCCCCTGTCCGCTCCAGGACGAAGGAGATCTTCGCGTTGATGCGGAAATTCGTCACCTGGTCGTTCTCGACCGTGGCCTGGAACTCGCTGATGTAGACGGAGCGGATGCCGCGCACGGTCTTGGTCGCCTCGGCGACGGCCTGCCGCGCCGCGTCCTCCCAGCTCTCCTGTGACTCGGCGAGCAGTTCGATCACCTTCACCACAGCCATGGCTTCCTCCCTCGCCCCGGCCGACCGGGACCAGTCCCAAACGGGCTTGTGCCCTACGGGGTTGCAGGGCGGCCGAGCCGAGGGCCGTCGCGGCGGCGGTGCCCCGGTCCCGTGCCGGACGCCCGCGCCTCCTGCGGCGGCGGAGTGCGCCATCCCACCCCGCTCGTCGTTGAACCCCGCCACCCTCCCGGACGTCTTCGCCATGTGCGACCAGCGCGGACGGCTACGAACCCGGCGAGTTTCGGGTGGACCTCCGGCCAGCCTCCTCCCGCAACCCGGCCCGGCCGCGCCACGTTTCACAAGGTCCCAGAGGGTAGGAGCGGCAGTGCGACAGGCGTCGGCCGCTCCGGCCGCAGCCGGATGCAGGAGCCGTCGTTCCGCCACAGGCGGCCACGCTTCGGCTGTCGCCGCGGCACCTTCAGCTCCTCCTGCCGCCAGATCCGTTCGACCCGCTTGTGGTTGACGCACCAGCCCGCCACCTGCAGCAGCGCCGTCACCCGCCGATAGCCGTATCGCCCATAGATCTTGGCCAGGGCGACCGACCTCCTGCTCGACGCAGGCCCGACGACGTGCGGCGCTCAGAAGTTTCCCGAAGCCGCTTCCTTGAGGATGACCTTCTCCAGGGTCAGGTCGGCCACCGCCTTTCGCAGCCGCGCATTCTCCGCCGCGAGCTGCTTCAGCCGCCTCACTTGGTCCAGCTTCAGGCCACCATACTCAGAGCGCCAACGATAATACGTCGGCTCCATCACCCCGATCGCCCGAACCGCCTCGGCCACCGATTTGCCCTGGCCCGTCAGCGCCTCAACCTGCCGTAGCTTGGCAACAATCTGCTCCGGTGTGCTCCGCTTCCCCGCCATCCCTCGGACCTTCCCATCTCTGCCGGCCCCTCATAGCCGGCGGGCCACTTCTGCGGGGGCACGTCAGGTCAGGGCGGAGGGCATTGAGAATACTGCGCAGCGCCGCGAGCATCTGCTAGAGGAGCGGGGCATACGAACGGATGCGAGACGTCTCTCGGCGTGATCGGGTGTTCGAGTGCAGATGTCCCACGGCGCCCGCACGACGTCTTTCCCCGGACATCGGAGGCATGAGCGTGCGAACGAACCAGGGCGGCCCAGTTCGGCATCGCGGGATACTTGGGTACGTGCGCGCCGCGGTGGCGGCGGCGCTGCTGCCGGCGCTCGGCGGCTGCGGCGGCGTGCTCGATCCGAAGGGGCCGATCGGCGATGCGAACCTGCAGATCCTCTACGGCTCGCTCGCAATCATGCTGGCGATTGTCGTGCCGACGCTCATCGGGGCGGTCGTCATCGCATGGTGGTTCCGAGCCTCGAACCCGAAGGCGCGCTACCTGCCCGATTTCGTCTTCTCCGGGGAGATCGAATTGGTCGTCTGGTCGATCCCGCTGCTGGTGATTATGCTGCTCGGCGGTGTCATCTGGATCGGATCACATCAGCTCGATCCCTACCGGCCACTGGCCTCCGCCGCGAAGCCGACCGAAGTGCAGGTCGTGTCGCTCGACTGGAAATGGTTGTTCATCTACCCCGAGCAGGGGATCGCGAGCGTCAACCAGGTGGTGGTTCCGGCAGGCAAACCGGTACATTTCTCGCTGACTTCGGCGAGCGTGATGAATGCGTTCTTCGTCCCTCAGCTTGGCAGCATGATCTACACGATGAACGGGATGGAGACGCAACTCCATCTTCAGGCCGACCAGCCCGGGGATTTCTACGGCCGCTCGACCATGTTCAGCGGTGACGGCTTCGCCGGCATGAACTTCACGTTGCGCGCGGTCTCCGACCCTGATTTCGAGAACTGGGTGAATACCACGAAGCAGGCCGGGCCCACGCTCGACCGGCCAGCCTACGAGACGCTCCAGCGCCAGAGCCAGAACGTCGCGCCGTTCACCTACCGCGCGATCGATCCGGTCTTGTTCCACGCAATCGTCACCCAGATGGTGCCGCCGGGCCCCGGGCCGAACGAGATCGCGGCTGTCGGTCCCGCGCAGCCGACTTCGGAGAAGTGAGATGCTCGGCAAGCTGACCTGGTCCGCCATTCCCTTTGACCAGCCGATCCCGCTGATCGCGGGCGCGATCGTGTTCGCGATCCTGTTGGCCATTATCGTCTGGATCGTCGTCAAGGGGCATCTGCCCTACCTCTGGCACGAATGGATCACGAGCGTCGATCACAAGCGGATCGGGGTGATGTACGTGCTGCTCGCGCTCGTGATGCTCATCCGCGGCTTCGTCGACGCGATCATGATGCGGTCGCAGCAGGCGCTAGCCTTCCATTCGCAGGGATACCTCCCGGCGGAGCATTTCGACCAGATCTTCTCCGCGCACGGCACGATCATGATCTTCTTCGCCGCGATGCCGCTCATGATCGGCATGATGAACTTCGCCGTGCCATTGCAGCTCGGCGTGCGTGACGTGGCGTTTCCGACACTCAACTCGACGAGCTTCTGGCTCACCGCGACCGGCGCGTTGCTGGTGAACCTCTCGCTGGTGATCGGCGAGTTCGCAAAGACCGGCTGGTTGCCCTATCCGCCGCTGTCGGAGCTCACGTATTCACCGGGCGTGGGTGTCGACTACTACATCTGGGCGCTGCAGATCTCGGGGGTGGGAACGCTGCTGACGGGCGTCAACTTCGTCACCACGATCCTCAAGGTGCGTGCGCCCGGAATGGGCTATCTGCGAATGCCGATTTTCTGCTGGACGTCGCTCGCCTCGAGCCTGCTGATCGTCGCCGCCTTCCCGGTGCTGACCGCGACACTCGCAATGCTGGGGCTCGACCGCTATCTTGGGTTCCATTTCTTCACGAATACGGCCGGCGGGAACATGATGATGTTCATGAACCTGATCTGGGCCTGGGGGCATCCGGAGGTCTACATCCTCGTCCTACCCGCGTTCGGGATCTTTTCCGAGGTCATCTCGACATTTTCCGGCAAGCCGCTCTTCGGCTATCGCTCGATGGTGATAGCGACGCTCTTCATCTGTATCGTCTCCTTCACGGTGTGGCTGCATCACTTCTTCACCATGGGTGCGGGCGGTGACGTGAACGCCGTTTTCGGCATCGCGACCAGCATCATCGCGGTCGGCACCGGGGTGAAGATCTACAACTGGATCTTCACGATGTATGGCGGGCGCATACGCTACGCGACGCCAATGCTCTGGTCCGTCGGTTTCATCATCACGTTCGTCATCGGCGGCGTGACCGGCGTGCTGCTCGCGGTGCCTCCGGCCGACTTCGAGCTGCACAACAGCCTTTTCCTGGTTGCACACTTCCACAACGTCATCATCGGCGGCGTGCTCTTCGCGGGGTTCGCGGGCCTGACCTATTGGTTCCCGAAAGCGTTCGGGTTCCGGCTCGACGAGACCTGGGGGAAACGGGCGTTCTGGTTCTCCTTGGCCGGCTTCTACATCGTGTTCATGCCGCTTTACGTCGCGGGACTGCTCGGCATGACGCGGCGCATGCAGCATTACGACGTGCCGGAATGGCGTCCTTGGGTCCTCATCGCCGGCTTCGGCATCCTCGTGATGATCTGCGGCCTGGTGTGCCAGGTGTTGATGTTCGTCGTGAGCATCCGCAGGCGGGACGAACTGCGCGATGAGACCGGCGATGCCTGGGACGGGCGATCGCTGGAATGGTCGACCTCGTCACCGCCGCCTGCGTTCAACTTCGCCATGCTGCCGGACGTGCGGGGCGAGGAGCCGTACTGGGACATCAAGGGCCGCGCGATCGAGACGCAGCAGCTCGCCGAGGAGCCGGACTACCAGGCAATCGAGATGCCGCGAAACAGTCCGATTGGGTTCATCACCGCCTTCTTCTGCACGTTCACCGGCTTTGCGCTGATCTGGCACATCTGGTGGCTGGTCGCGGCAAGCCTCGTCGCGGCGTACATCACCTTCGTGGTGTTCGCCTGGCGTGACGTCGAGGAGTTCGAAATTCCGGCGGCCGAGGTCGCCGCGATCGATCGCGAGCGACGCCAGGCGCGACAAGCCTGGCTGGATGCCCGCGCTCGGGTGAGGGAGCCGGCATGAGCACGACGATCCTCGGTTTGCCGCCACCCGGCGTCGATCCGTATCGGCTCGGGCGGACGGGCCGGGGACGCTCGGAGCCGCCCCGCCGTCACGAGACCGGCCCCGCGCCGAAGCGCATTGTTGTCGGCTACGGGTTCTGGATCTTCCTGCTCAGCGACATCGTGATGTTCTCCACCTTCTTCGCGGGGCATGCTGTGCTGCAACGGTCGTTCTCCGGCGGGCCGACAGGGCGCGACCTTTTCGACATCCCGCAGGTGGCGCTGGAGACCGCGTTGCTGCTGGCGTCGAGCTTTGCCTGCGGGCTGGCCGCGGTCGCGATGGAAACGCGCGACATGCTCCGGACGCAGGTGATGCTGCTGATTACCGGGCTGCTCGGCCTCGGGTTCCTGCTCCTGGAGGCGAACGAGTTCGCCGGCCTGGTTGCGCATGGCGCGGGTCCGGATCGCAGCGGCTTCCTGTCGTCCTTCTTCGCGCTCGTCGGCTGTCACGGGCTGCACGTGACCGCCGGGCTGCTCTGGCTCGGCACGATGATGGCCCAGATTTTGGTCAAGGGCTTCACGCCCCGCGTCTACCGCCGGATGCTGTGCTTCAACCTGTTCTGGCACACGCTCGACATCATCTGGGTTGCGATCTTCACCTTCGTCTATCTCTATGGAGTCGCCGCATGAACGACGCAGCGCCTGATGTTTCCGGCGACGGCGACATGACGCCGGGCGTCTCCGATGTCGCCCACTTCAGCCCTCGCCGGGCGATCCTCGGTTACACGCTCGGCCTGGCCTTCGCGATCGTCCTGACCATCACTTCGTTCTACATCGCCCGCTCGCAGCTGATCTGGCAACCGAGCATCCCGATCGCGCTCGCGGTGCTCGCGATCGCCCAGATCGGCGTGCATCTCGTGTTCTTCCTGCACATCACGACCTCGCCCGACAACACGAACAACGTCCTGGCTCTCGCCTTCGGGGTGCTGATCGTGCTGCTGATCGTCGTCGGGTCGGTGTGGATCATGGATCACCTGAACGATCGCATGATGCCGGTCGAGCAGATGATGCAGATGCAGCGATAGCGTCAGATCGCCGAAGGGCATCGACGTTTAGGACGATCCGTTATTTGGGGAGACTACGACCGATTGTGACCACCCGACATTATACCAACGGCGTCAGACATTGACCGATGCCCAGTCACGGCTGGCGAGGGATCGGATGCGCTCTGGCGAGGCGGCGAGGTCGCGCCAAGCGGCGGAGCAATCATCGAGAGTAGCGTCGTGGCTGTCCCAGACCTTGTGGCTGAGCCGGTTGCTGCGGAGGTACTCCCAAAGGCTCTCGGCTCCGTTCAACTCGGGAGCATAGGGTGGCAGCGGCGACAGGGTGAGATTGCCGGGCCTCTTGAGCCGCCCGCCCTGCTGATGCCAGCCGGCGCCGTCGAGCACGGACGACCGCGTGCGCACCGGCTGCGACTTGAGGGCATTGTCAAGTTGTTGGGCCCGAGAGCGCCGAAACACGCGCGCACGACTGCCCTTGCCTTCACGCTGACATCTGAACGCACGTCTCGTGCCGCCACACCCGGAAGGCTTCGGCGCGAGCGCGCCGATGCTGAGCGGCAGTCATCAGATGGCACCGTCAACTTGTTGGCCCCGAGGTGACGCCGCTGGCTGGGATGCGACGGTGATGACGTGAGGCTCAGGCGGCAGCAGCGACGCTGCTGATGTCTGCCCACACCTCGAACGCACGCGCCCTTGCCGCTCGGTACTCGCTGGCGGAGACGTGGTCGCGGCGGAGGTGGAAGGGTGTTGATCTGGTCGTGGGCGGAGAGGAAGCTGGGCCTGCCGCGCCGACTTGAAGCGCTTCATCTGCCGTTCTCGTCGT
>DASQVN010000618.1:0-2717 GCA_035640755.1 Rhodopila sp. | reverse complement strand
GGACGGACGCGGCAGGCGGCAGCGATCTCGGCGCAGCGCTGGGCATGGTGGGCAATCAGTTCGTCAATACGCGCGTGCAGACCGTAGAAGGGCAGCCCGTGGCCGGGAAGAACGAGCACGTCGCCGGCAACCGTTGCCTTTATGTCGCGCAGGGAGCGGAGATAGATGCCCAGCGCGTCGAGGTCGGGCTCCATCGGGTGGACGCTGACGTTGGGGGAGATGCGCGCGATGACCTGGTCGGCGGCGAGGAACAGGCGTTCGGCGGGACGATAGAGCATGGCCTGCTCCAGCGCGTGGCCGCCGCCGGTCAGCACGGTGAAATCGCGGCCGGCGATGGTCAGCGTGTCCTGGTGCTTGATGCGGTGGTACGAGGCGGGGACGCCGGTGGTGCGGCGCAGGTACTCGTGGCCGCGGCTGAGCACGATTTCGGTTGTTTCGGCTGAGAGGCCATGACGGTGGTAGAAGGGGCGGTAGACGTCCACGCCGTAGTCCGCCGGGGCCATCTGCAGCAGCAGGCTGTGCAGGTATTCCGGGCGGGGCATGCTCAGGTCGAGGTCCAAACGTTCGCATAGCCAGCCGGCAAGGCCGACATGGTCAGGGTGGAAATGCGAGACAATCAGGGAGCGAAGCGGGCGGTGCTTCAGCGGGCCGTCGAGGGCAGCCAGCCATGCTTCCTTGCAGGCATCGGTGCCGAGGCCGGTGTCGAGCGCGGTGACACCGCCCTGGTTCTCGATCAGGTAGATGTTCACGTGGTCCAGCCGGTACGGCAGGGGCAGGCGAAGCCAGTCGATGCCCGGGGCCACGGGGTGGAGCTCCCCGGGGGCGGGCGGAGTGGCGAAGGGGAATGTCAGGGTGGAGAGGTGCTGCATGCGATCCTGCTGGTGTGGTGCCGATCAAACCGACGGCGGGATGAGGTGGTCGATAGGCTGACCGGTCTGTTCAGTGATTAACTCCGCAACGAGACGGCGGTGGCAGGTGTTGTGGTCACGCTCGTAGCACAGCAGGCATGTGCGGCGCTCCTGTCCCAAGCTGCGAGCCTGGGCGAGCTCGGCCTGAGCACGATCGGAGCGCATATGCTCGGTGAAGATGGGAATCATGCGCTCGGGGTGGCCGGCGCGGACGGCGTCGCGGCCGGGTTTCGGGGTACCGAGGCCCTGGAGGTGGACGTAGGCGATGCCGGCCTGATCGAGTGCAGCGGCAAGCTGGCGTTTGGAGAAGCCGGGCTTGCGGGAGGCGGCGACGGCGCGGACGTCGATCAGCAGTTCGGTGCCGGCGTCGCGCAAGGTCTTGACGACGCGATCGATTGTCGTGGCTTCGTAACCGATGGTTTGGATGGGGATCATCAGCCGGCGGCCAGCCAGTCCTCGATCAGGCGGCGGGCGATGCTGTCGACGCGGGGCAGGTGGAAGCCGTGCTGTTCGTGGTCGCGCATTTCCTGGCGGGTGAACCAGCGGGCGTCCTTCAGTTCCTCGGGATCGATGGTGATCTGTTCGGTCAGGGCCTCGGCGTAGAAGCCGAGCATGATATTGCCGGGAAACGGCCAGGGCTGCGAGGAGTGGTAATGGACGGCGCCGACCTGGATGCCGGACTCCTCGAAGACTTCGCGGCGGACCGCTTCTTCCAGCGTTTCGCCCGGTTCGACGAACCCGGCGAGGGTGGAATACATGGTGGCACGCGGGAAGCGGGTGGAGTGGCCGAGAAGCGCGCGGTTGCCGCGGTGGACCAGCATGATGACGGCGGGATCGGTGCGGGGGAAGTGCTGGGCGTTGCAGGCGGTGCACTGCATCATGTGGCCGGAGCTTTTCACGTCGCACACGCCGCCGCAGACGCCACAGAACCGATGGCGCTGGCGCCATTGCATGAGGCCGCGGGCGTGAGCAAGGACGGACGCCTCGGGCTTCGGCACACCCCAGCCGACGGAGCGGAGGTCGACGAAGGTGCCGAGGGACTCCGGAAGCAGTGGCAATGGGTCATTGGCGGCGCTGATGTCGATGGCGAAGACAGCCTTGCCGTCGAGCAGGCCGAGGAAGGCCCACGGTCCGTCCTGCATCCGCAGCGCCGCGGCGGCTGCACCCGAGATATAGACGGCCTCGGGGCTGCCGGTATCCATGCCGCGGACGAGATTGCGAGTGCGCCAGACCGGCACGAACAGGCTTTCCGGATTCTCGAGCTGCTCTGCTATCCACGCGTGATCTTCCCGGCGGCTGGCGATGCGGTCGAGCGGGCTGGACGAATAGACGTTGGGCCGGCTGGCGATGATCAGGGTCACGATGCTGCTTCCGCTGGATTGGCGCTCCGACTGACCGTGCCATGCGTCCGGGTTGGCGGCAACTTCGGCGTGCCCGCCAGGCGGTGGCAATTTTCGTGACACGCGCCGGTTGCGGCCGGGAGTTTGCGGGCGAGACCTTGGGGGCGCCATGCTTGATCTGGCAAGCATCATGTTCCGCTCTGTCACGATGCTGTTCAATATTCTCCAGGCGCTGAAGCTGGACTGGGAAGCGCCATGGTTCGCGCCCGCGGTGCGTCCGGCGGCTGCGGCCACAAAGTCCGCACGGCGAAGCCGAAGCTGAGGGAAGATCCGGAGGCGTGCTGCGCAGTATCTGGCTGCTGTTCATGTATGTCACGTTCCTGGGGCTGGGGACGACGGCGCCGTTCGTTGCGACGCTGGGCTATGTGTGGGTTGATACGTTTCAGCCGCAGACCATTGCCTATATCGT
>DASQVN010000617.1:0-2688 GCA_035640755.1 Rhodopila sp. | reverse complement strand
GGAATCATTCAGGAACAGCACCCGCCCAAGGGACGGCAGGACGCCCTCGGCCTGGAGGCAGCGGAGTGTGCGGATATAGGCGCCGATATCGCGCCCGACGTTATGGTTCTCGATGACGAAGGCGGCTTCGGGCGGCACGTCTTCCAGGTCGAAGGCCTGGTTGTTGACCAGGGCCACGCAGTACCCCGCTGCGGCCAGTGCGCGCAAGGCCCTTCGATGGCTGGCGTCGAGGGTTTCCGCATGGATCACGAACACCGCGATACGGTCCGTATCCACGGCCGCCGAGGGGCGCCGCCGCACCGAAACCGCCGGCACAGCCCGCCTGGCACACCGTGCCAACAGCAGGTCATGCCAGATCGCTGCCCGCCGGAGGATATTGAGCGACCCCTGATAGACGCGTGCCGTGGCAGGGTTCTTCAGCCGTCTGCGAAGTGCGGGCGCAATGGGCATATCGCCGGGTCAGCTCCGGCAGCCGGCAGCGGCGCGGGGCGGCCACGGTAGTGCGTGCACTGTGTCGAGCTGACGGGCGAATAATTCCGGTATCATACAACCGAGGGTATGTGCCAGTACCGGCCGCGGATCGCAACGTTTTCGCGCGGGACCGGCGGCCGATCCGGCCGCCGAAGCAGGTCAGACGAGGTCGCGCTACCGCCGGAAGTCCGCGCCCTTCCGTTCAACCGTCCGGACCAAGCCCTTCCACTCCGCCAGGCCGTATTCGGGGGTCGAACGGAACTTCTTCATGCGTTCGGCGGCTTTCTTCTGCACATACTCGTCGATGACCAGGGGCGGTTCGTCCATCTGCCGGGCGATCAGCTCCAGCTCGCAGGCGCGCTCCAGCATATAGAGCCGCATCATGGCGCCATGGATCGTCTCACCCAGCGTCAGCAGGCCGTGGTTCATCAGGATGACGCAGCTTCCGGAGGCGCAGCTCCGGCCCAGTGCCTCGCATTCCTCCTGCGTCGCCGGCACGCCGTATTCGTGGTAGACAAGATCATCGATCACGTGCAGCGCATCCTGGCTGATCGGCCGCAGGCCGTTGCGGATCAGCGAGACTCCGGCGCCAGCACGCGTGTGCGTGTGCAGCACGCAGTTGGCGTCAGGCCGAGCCTTGTAGACGCCGCTATGGATGATGAAGCCGGCATTGTTGAACTTGCCGTCCGGGCTCAGGACGTTGCCGTCCATGTCCATCTTGACCAGTGAGGATGCCGTGATCTCGTCGAACATCTCCCCGTAGTTGTTGATCAGGAAGTGGTTCGGCTCCCCAGGCACGCGGGCAGACATGTGCGTGTTGATGAGGTCGGTCCAGCCAAGGTCGTTACAGATGTGATAGAGCGCCGCGAGCGCGCAGCGCGTGTCCCATTCAGCATCCGTCATACCGGTCTTGAGTTCCAGGGCGGCTGACATTCCGTTCTTTTCCCTTCCGACGTTGTGGCTGGAGCAGGCCGCGGCAGCGCGGAACGAGCGGACGCACGGATCTGCTCCACAAACCGATGAATGGCGCGCTTTCGCCGTTTCCGGTCAACCTGAACCGCGCGCCAGGCACGATGCTGCGCGTCTCGGCCGTATGTGGCAAGATTGGCGGGGCACAGGCCGCGTAACGCCGGGTGACTTTGCGGGTCTTCCCACTATCTGATGAGGCGGAGGTTCGCATGAATGTACCCTGGCGGGACCGGCGTGGCAGGTTTCTGCCCTTCAAGGCGGCCGTGCTGGTATCCCTGCCGGTTCCCGGTCTGCTCTACGCGTACTGGTACTGTACCGACGCGCTGGGCGGCCGGCCGGTGATGGAGACCATTCACGGCGCCGGCCTTTGGACGATCCGGCTGCTGTTGCTGTCGCTGGCGATCACGCCGTTCGCGCGGGCGCTCGATTGGAACGGGCTGCTGCTGGTGCGGCGCAATGTCGGCGTCGCCGCCGCCTGCTATGCCGTCCTGCACCTACTGCTGTATGTCGTGGACCAGAATTTCCATCTGGCGAAGGTGGTGTCGGAGATCGCGCTGCGCTTCTACCTGACCATCGGCTTCGCGGCGCTGCTGGTGCTTCTCGCCCTCGCCTGGACATCAACCGACGCCGCCGTCAAGCGGCTCGGCCGCAACTGGAAGCGGCTGCACCGGCTGGCATACCCGCTCGGCGTCGTGGCGTTGCTGCACTTCTACATCCAGTCCAAGGCGAACGTGTCGGAGCCGGTGCTGTTCTCCGGCCTGTTCGTCTGGCTGATGGCTTGGCGCTCGGTGCCGGAGGCGTGGCGCCGCGCCCGCAGTATTGGCGTTACCGCCGTGCTGTATGGCGGGCTCGCGCTGGTCGCGGGGGTGGCGACGGCGGTGCTGGAAGTGACGTGGTACGGCCTCGCCACAAGGATCAATCCATGGCGCGTATGGGATGCGAACGAGTCGATCGCGCATGGGCTGCGGCCGGCGCATTGGGTGTTCGTGATCACGGCGTGCTTCGCCGTTGCCTTCATTGTGCGCCGCCTCGCACGCACTCGGCTTAGGCCTGCGATCGCGTGATGCCTGCTGCGGCCTGGGGCTTCGTTCCAGCGTGATCGGCCGAGGTTGACCCGCTCGGCGGTGCGGATCAGGCTGCAACGCCTTGCTTGAGCGCGTGATTCGGTTTTCCGACGGGTCCGCCTCAAACGGCCACGCGCGAACGACAAGGGAACCGCCCGACCATGTCCGACAAGGTGCTTTATGA
>DASQVN010000616.1:0-6053 GCA_035640755.1 Rhodopila sp. | reverse complement strand
TTTCGGCCGTGTTCGTGGACGGCGATACGGTATGGAAGCTGAAGAAGGCTGTCCGGATGCCGTTCCTCGACTTCACCACGCCGGAAGCTCGGCGGCGGTTCCTGGTGCGGGAGCTGGAGCTGAACAAGCCGGCGGCGCCGGGGATCTATCAGGACGTTGTCGCGGTGGCGCGGCAGGCGGACGGGTCCCTGGCGCTGGCGGACGGCGAGCCGGTCGATTGGGTGCTGCGCATGGCGCGCGTGCCGGCGGACGACTTCCTGGACGTGGTGGTGGCGCAGCACCGGCTGACGCCTGAGCTACTGGACGATCTCGGCGACTGTGTCTTCGACTATCATTCCCGGCTGGCGCCGAAGGCGGGGTGGGACAGTGTTGCTTCCATGCGGCGGATCGCGGACGGGAATGTCAGGGCGGCGCAGGCAGCGGGATTGCCGGAGGGGCGGGTTGCGGCATGGCGGGCGGCGATCGGGACGGAGATCGAGCGCGTTGCCCCGGTGCTGGCGCGCAGGGCCGAGAGCGGGATGGTGCGGCGCTGCCATGGCGATCTGCACCTGGGGAACCTGTGCCTGTGGCAGGGCAAGCCGGTCGCGTTCGATGCGCTGGAGTTCGATGAGGACCTGGCGACCATCGATGTGGCTTATGACCTCGCGTTCCTGCTGATGGACCTGGACCTGAAGGCGGGGCGGGCAGCGGCGAACCGGGTAATGAACCGGTATGTCGGGCGTTGCGGCGATGCGGGCGTGGCGGCGTGCCTGCGCCTGTTCCTGTCGCAGCGGGCGTTCATCCGCGCGCATGTGTTTGCCGCGATGCACGATGACGAGGCGGCGGTACGGCACCTGGACGCGGCCGAAGATTACCTGCGGCCGAGTAAGGCCCACGTGGTGGCGCTCGGCGGGCTGCAGGGCACCGGGAAGACAACGCTGGCACGGATGGTGGCGCCGGGACTGGGTCCGGCGCCGGGCGCGCTGGTGGTGCGCAGCGACGAGACCCGCAAAAGGCTGTTCGGTGCTCGGCCGGAGGAGCGGCTGGGAGCCAACGCCTATACGGACGAAGCCAATGCGCGCACCAATGCGGCGCTGATCGCGCAGGTGGTCGAGGCGGCGGGGCACGGGCACAGCGTGATTGCCGACTCGACGTTCCTGGCGGCGGAGATGCGGACAGAGCTGGAAGCGGCAGTAGGCCGGGCCGGCGTGGCGTTCACCGGCGTCTGGCTGCATGCTCCGCTTGCGGTGCTGGCCGAGCGTATTCAGTCCCGGCGGCGTGATGCGTCGGATGCGACGGTGGAGGTGCTGGAGCGGGCCGCCTCCCGCGATGACGGGGGCGGCTGGTGGCACAAAGTGGATGCGAGCGATGCGGGCCGAGCGCGGGAGGCGATCGAGCGGCTGGTGGAGTCGCACGCTGGGTAGTCGGGGACAGCGCCTCCATGGACTCGCAGCGGTTATATCCCCGCGAATTTCGCCAGCAGCCGAGAGTGCGAACGGATGCCGTGGTGGAAGCAGACTTCCTCGAACTTCTCGTTCGGGCTGTGCACCTGGTCATCGTCCAGGCCGAAGCCGAGCAGGAGTGAGTCGAGGCCGAGGATGGTGCGCAGCGAGGTGACGACGGGGATCGAGCCGCCGCTGCCCATCAGCACCGCGGGCTTGCCGTATTCCTCGGACAGGGCAGCCTGGGCGGCGCGGACGTGCGGGCTGTCGATGTTGACCTCGATGCCGGGGGCGTGGGCGTAGCTTGCGAAGGTGGCGGTGGCGTCGGGGGGCAGGCGGTCGTTGATGAAGCGCTTGAACTGCTCCATGACCTCGTCGGGGTCCTGGTTGGGCACGAGGCGGAAGGAAACCTTGGCAGAGGCTTCGGACGCGATCACGGTCTTGCTGCCGGCGCCGGTGTAGCCGCCCCAGATGCCATTGATGTCGGCGGTGGGGCGGGCCCAGAGGCGTTCCAGCGCGGAGTAACCCTTCTCGCCGGCCGGGGTGGTCAGGCCGATCCTGCCGAGGAAATCCTTCTCGTCGAAGTCGAGGGACTCCCACTGCGCGCGTTGGGCGTTCGTCACCGGTGTGACCTTGTCGTAGAAGCCGGGCAACTGGATGCGGCCGTTGGCGTCCTGCAACTCACCCAGGATCTTCGTCAGGGCGTTGATCGGGTTCAGGGCGGAGCCGCCATAGAGGCCGGAGTGCAGGTCGCGGTTGGCGGCCTTCAGGGTGACCTCGGCGTAGGTCATGCCGCGCAGGCGGGTGGTGACGGCTGGGGTGTTCACATCCCACATGCCGGTGTCGCTGATCAGAGCGAGGTCGGCCTTCAACAGGTCCTTGTTGGCCTTCAGGAACGGGTCGAGGCTGACGGAGCCAACCTCCTCCTCGCCCTCGATCAGCACGGTGATGCGGGCGGGGATGCCGCCGCCGGCCGTGTGCCAGGCGCGCAGGGCTTCCAGGAACATCAAGGTCTGGCCCTTGTCGTCCACCGCACCGCGGGCAACGTAGCGCTTGCCGTGGGGACCATCGGCGATCTGCGGCTCGAAAGGCGGGCTGTGCCAGAGTGATAAGGGATCGACCGGCTGCACGTCGTAGTGGCCGTAGAACAGGATGTGGGGCCCCGTGTAGTGGGTCGGGCCGGCAAGGGTGCCGACAACGACCGGGTGACCGGCAGTCGGCATGACGGACGCCTTGAAACCGAGACCGGCAAGTTGTTCACGCCACCATTCCGCGGCTCGTACGCAATCCTCGGCATGTACGGGCTGGGCACTGATGGAGGGGATCCGCAGCAGCGAGAACAGGGTGTCACGCGACGCTGGGAGATTCGCGTCAACATGGGCAAGCACGGTGGCGAGATCGGCGGCCGGCATCGCAACGCTCCTAGACCAAAGGGCGCTCTCCCTTAGCGGATCGAACCCGCCGCGTCATCAAGGTCGGGGTGACGTTGCACGTGAAGAGGCCTAACCTCGACGCCATGCAATCGATGCGGTTCGTTCCTGCTAATCCTGCGACAGCGCGCATCGCGCGGCGGTTTGCCGAGGCGCTGGCCAGGCTGGGACACACGACGCAAGTGAGCGCGCTGCCGGGGCGGTTTCCCGATCCCGACCAGGCCGCGATCTATGCCGTGCGTACTGCCTGGAGCAACCTGCCCGCGGAGACTCATCGGCTGGTCACGGGCGACGTGCTCGCGGCTTTTGCGGGATTGCCGGCGCATCAGGTCACCGCCCTGATCCAGCGACCGCTGGACGCCGATGCATCCTGGCTGCGTGAGGTGCCGCGTGTAGTGGTCCCCAGCGAGGCGATGCAGGCGAGCCTGAGCCGCGATCATGGTGTGCCGGCGGAGCGAATCCTTGTCGTGCAGCCGGGCATCGATCCGCTGCCGCGCTCCACCGGCTCGGGCGGGCCTGGATGCCGGATCCTGTCGGTGGGCGCGCTGGTGCCGCGCAAGGGCCACGATGTGCTGCTGCGCGCGCTGGCTCGCCTGTTCGACCTGAACTGGCGCCTGGATATCGCCGGCGCACCGCAGGATGCGGTGTATGCCGGCGGGCTGCGGGCACAGGCCGAGGAACTTGGCATCCGCAACCGTGTCTGCTTCGTCGATGAGCCTGAATGGGATACTGCCGATCTGTTTGCGCTGGCGTCGCACGATGAGGGTTATGGCATGGCGATCGCCGAGGCGCTGCGGCGCGGCCTGCCGGTCGCGGTCACGAATGTCGGTGCTGTCCCGACCCTTGTCGGACCGGAAGCCGGTGTGGTTGTCGCACCCGGCGATGCGGACCAGTTGTCGAAGGCGATGCGCCGGCTGGTCTTTGACCGGTCCCTGCGCCGCGACATGGCTGCGGTCGCCTGGCAGTCGGGCCAGGCGCTGCCATCATGGGAGACCCAGGCGCGATGCCTGGCCGAAATCATCGAGCAGGAGGAAGCAACATGCTGCTGGGCGCCATAGCCGACGATTTCACGGGCGCAACCGACCTGTGCTCGATGCTGGTGCGCGGCGGCATGCGCACGGTGCAGGTGATCGGCGTGCCGCAGCCGGGCGAGGCGGCGCCGGACGCCGATGCGGTAGTAGTGGCGCTGAAGTCCCGCACGGCGCCGGTGCGACAGGCGGTTGACGAGTCCCTCGCGGCACTGACCTGGCTGCGCGCAACGGGAGCAAGGCAGTTCTTCTTCAAGTACTGCTCGACCTTCGACAGCACCGATGAGGGGAACATCGGCCCGGTCGGGGATGCGCTGATCGACGCGCTGGATTGCGGCTTTGCCCTCGCCTGCCCGGCGTTTCCAACCAATGCACGTACCGTGTACCAGGGGCATTTGTTCGTTGGGCAGTCGCTGCTGAACGAAAGCGGGATGGAGCATCATCCGCTGACGCCGATGACGGATGCCAACCTCGTGCGGGTGTTGTCGCGTCAGACCTCGGGTACGGTGGGGCTGGTGCTGTTTGCCGTGGTTGATCAGGGTGCACAGCAAATCCGGCTGGCAATGACCCGGCTGAAGGAACAAGGGCGGCGCTATGCGGTCGTCGACGCGATCACCGATGCGCATCTGGTCGCCATTGGCGAGGCGGCCGAGGGGCACGCGCTGATCACCGGCGGCTCGGGCGTGGCGATGGGGCTACCGGAGAATTTCCGGCGCAAGGGGTTGCTGGCGACCACGGGTGATCCGGGCGCGCTACCCGCAGTGGAGGGCGGCAGCGCGGTGCTCGCGGGGTCGTGCTCCCGCGCCACGCTGGCGCAACTTGGTTTCGCGCGAGACCACTTGCCGGTGTTCGAGTTGGATGCGCTGCAGACCCCGGATGCGGAGCGGCTGGCGGATGCGGCGCTGGCATGGGTGAATGGCAAGGTTGGGACAAAGCCCGTGGTCATTGCGGCATCGGCGCCACCGGACAGGGTAGCGGCGCTGCAGTCGCGGGTGGGGCGCGATCAGGCTGGGGCACTGATCGAGGACGCGATTGCACGGGTTGCTGCCGGCCTCGTGGAACGTGGCGTGCGGAATATGGTTGTCGCCGGCGGAGAAACATCGGGTTCGGTCGTCAATCGTCTGGGCGTGCGCAGCCTGCGGATCGGCAGCGAGATCGATCCCGGCGTGCCGTGGACCTTTGCCGAGGGACGCGGGCCCGCGATGCGACTGGCGCTGAAGTCGGGCAATTTCGGCGCGACCGATTTCTTCCTGAAGGCGTTCAGCGTGCTGGAGCGATGAAACGATGAATGAGCGCGACACTCGGACCCTGCTGTGCGAGCTGGCGGCCAGCCTGTTCGCACGCGGCTTTTCAGTCGGCAGCGCCGGCAACATCAGCGCACGGCTGGCGGACGGATACTTGATGACGCCGACCAACTCGAGCCTCGGGCGGCTCGATCCCGAGCGGCTGTCGAAGCTTGATTCCGACTTCCGGCACCTGAGCGGCGACAAGCCGTCGAAGGAGGTGTTCATGCATCGCGCGTTCTACCAGGCGCGCGAGGATGCGGGCGCGGTGGTGCATCTGCACTCGACCCATGCCACGGCCGTGGGATGCCTGCCGGATGTCGATACCGCGAATCCGATCCCGCCGCTGACGCCGTATTTCGTCATGCGCGTCGGGCGGCGGATGCCGGTGGTTCCGTATTATCGGCCCGGCGATCCGGCGATGGAGCCGGCGATTGCGGCGGCGGCGCGGGATGCACGGGCGGTGCTGCTGGCGAACCATGGGCCAGTGGTGTCGGGCAAGACGCTGACCGATGCGGTCTATGCAGCGGAGGAGCTGGAGGAGGCGGCGAAGCTGTTCCTGCTGCTGCGGAGCACATCCACGCGTCTGCTGACGCCGGCGCAGGTGGATGACCTGCTGACAACGTTCGGGGCATAGGTCAGGACAGCGGTCGGCTCCCGACCGTTCAGGCTGATGGGGTCGGTATCCTGCGCCTGGTTGGTTGCCTGCGTCAGACGTCCGGTGATCCCGGCTTCGGTCGTCGCGCTGCAGGTCTAGAGGCTGTTATGAACCGATGACAAGTAAAGCGGCCTGCTTGAGCATGAGGCAGACGAAGGCGATGAGGTGCAATCCGGCGAGAGTGCTGGCGTAGCGCTCATAGTCTTTGACCAGGCGGCGGAAACGCGTGACCC
>DASQVN010000615.1:0-2522 GCA_035640755.1 Rhodopila sp. | reverse complement strand
CTTCCAGGAAATGTCCTTGCCGATGCACAGGGACCGCCCGGCTGCGTTCCTGGAGTTCACCGACCCGCGGCTCTACACTGTTGTCGCGGTCTGCCTGCTGGGTGCCAGCCTGTTTGTCTGCATGCTGGTGGAGAATTCGCGTTTCGGTCTTGCCCTGCTGGCGATCCGCCAAAATGAGCTGGCGGCCGAAGCGGCCGGCATCGACTCGCGCCGCTGGAAGATGCGCGCGCTGGTGGTCTCCGGCATGATCGCGGCGGCGGCGGGCGGGCTGTATGCCTGTGTGCTGCTAGTGGTCACGCCGGACTCGGTATTCGGCATGCTGGTCTCGGCCCAGGCGGTGGTGGTGACGCTGTTCGGCGGCGTTGCCTCGGTCTGGGGGCCGGTGATCGGTGCGGCGATACTGGTGCCGCTGGCCGAATCATTGAATGCCGAGCTGGGGAACATTCTGCCGGGGATTCAGGGGGTGGTGTATGGGGTGGCGATCATCGCCATCATGCTGGCGGCGCCGGACGGGCTGTTCTGGACGGTGCGCGACCGGTTGGTCCGGCGTGCCGTGCCGGTTCCGGTGCTGCCGGCCTCTCCGCCTGCCGTGGCGGCCGGTGCGCGCGTCCCGGACGGCATGCCGCTGCTGAAGGTCGCGAACCTGTCGCGCGCCTTCGGCGGGCTGCGGGCGGTCAGTCAGGTGAGCTTCCAGGTGGCCCCGGGCGAAATCCTGGGCATTATCGGGCCGAACGGTGCCGGGAAGACGACGCTGTTCAACCTGCTGAACGGTGTGCTGGCCAGTGACGAGGGCGTGGCGACACTGGCGGGCGAGACGATGACCGGCCGCAAGGTGCACGAGGTGTGCCGCATGGGGGTGGGCCGCACCTTCCAGGTGGTGCGCAGCTTCCCACGCCTGCCATTGCTGGACAACGTCATCGTCGGTGCCTATGGCGCGGGGCTGTCGGACCATGACGCCATTGCCGCGGCGGCGGATGCGCTGCGCCGTGTCGGCCTCGCCGCTCAGGCCGGCGCGATGGCCGGACAGCTTACGAACAAGCAGTCGCGGCTGATGGAGCTGGCCCGCGCCCTGGCAGGGCGCCCGCGGTTGCTGCTGCTGGATGAGACGCTGGCCGGGCTGGGGCGGGAGGAGTGCGACGACGTGCTGGACGTGCTGCAGCGGCTGCGTGCCGAGGGCATGACCATCATCATCATCGAGCACACGATGCACGCGATGATGCGGATTGCCGACCGCTTCGTCGTGCTCGACCATGGGCGCGTGCTGGCCGATGGGCTGCCGCGTGAGGTGGTGGAGAACCGCGCGGTAATCGAGGCCTACCTCGGCAAGAAATGGCTGGCGAAGCAGGATGCTTGAAGTCCGCAACCTCTCGGTCGCCTATGGCGGGCTGCGCGCGTTGAGCGAAGTGTCGCTGTCGGTGCAGGAGGGGCAGTTCGTTACGGTGGTCGGCCCCAACGGCGCCGGCAAGTCGACGCTGTTCAAGGCGATCTCGGGCATCGTGCCGCCGGTTGCGGGCGAGATCACGTTCAGGGGGCAGAACCTTCTTGGGCTGTCGCCCGCCCGCCGCGCGCATCTGGGGATCGCGCACGTGCCGGAGGGACGGCAGGTGTTCAAGACGCTGACGGTGCGGGAGAACCTGGAGATGGGTGCCTACCCACAGGCAGGGCGCGAGGCGTGGCACCATACGCTGGACCGTATCCATGCATTGTTTCCGAACCTGGCGGAACGTGCCGCGCAGTTGGCCGGGACGCTGTCAGGCGGCGAGCAGCAGATGGTCGCGATCGGCCGCGGACTGGCCTCTGCGCCGAAGCTGCTGATGCTGGATGAGCCTTCGATGGGCCTGGCGCCGGCCGTGGCAGACACGATCTTTGAGCGCGTGTCGCAGATCCATCGGGAGGATGGGGTGACGATCCTGCTCGTCGAGCAGCGGGTGGCGGAGGCACTGGAGTTGTCCGACCATGGGTATGTGCTGGAAACCGGGCGCGTGGTGCTGGATGGGTCTTATGAGGTGCTGCTGCGGGATGATCGGGTGCGGCGGTCTTATCTGGGGCTGACTGATGGGTAGTGGGTTGGTGGAGGGGGTGGGGGGTGTGGGTTCTACCGGTTTTCACCACGGGGGGCGCGGAGACGGACGGAGGGCCGCGGAGTTAGACAATGAAGCGGCGGAGGCCGTCTCTCAGGCGCATGGTGTGGAAGTTCATGAGCAGGCCGATGCGTACACCGGACATGCGCAGGTAGGTCAAGAGTTGTGCCTCGTGGACCGGGAGCAGTTCGGCGATTGCTTTAACTTCGATAATGACCTTGTCCTGGATCAGGATGTCGGCACGAAAACCTACCGGCAGGGTCTTTCCCTTGAAAGTCACAGATATCGGCGCTTCGCGCTGGTGGCTTATGGCCCGCCTCTGTCAATTCGTCCGACAGACACTCCGTATACACGGACTCCAGCAATCCCGGCCCGATTGCCTTGTGTACGCCGATCGCGAGCCCAATGACACGGCTCGTCAGGTCACGCGATTCCAGCATA
>DASQVN010000614.1:0-4096 GCA_035640755.1 Rhodopila sp. | reverse complement strand
GTATGCAACGCCGCCTGGATGTCGCGCATGCCAACGACCGCCACCAGCGGTGAGCCGAAGGAGATCGACAGGATCGCCAAGGTCAGCAATGCCGCGTGCCAGGAGCGGGCCGACTCGACCGTGGGTGCCTTGACGGGGGGTTGGCTGGTGCCCCACATGCTCATCCTCCTCCGGGTGTCTGGCAGCCGGCCAGCGTCGTCCATGGCCATACCGCGCTGCGCACCTTCATATTGCATTGCTGTTTCGCAGATTCCCGTGGGGGCTGTCGAGCGGGGTTCTGTTTCACGCCCAGGTTGGCCGTGCGAGGTCTCGCAGGATTAAGGCGCGCCACGGCTTTGCGGCTGCCGGGCGCCCCCCTATAACCGGGGCTGGCCGGTATGGCCCTGACGCATCGGCCGGCAATGCTGGAGCAATTCATGACCGAACCCACCGGCCCGCTGAAGGGCCTCCGCGTCTTTGACCTGACCCGCGTGCTGGCGGGCCCGACCTGTGCGCAGATGCTGGCCGACCTGGGCGCCGACGTGATCAAGATCGAGCGGCCGGGGGCGGGCGATGATACGCGCGGCTTCGCGCCGCCGGTGATGCCGGGCACGCAGGAGAGTGCGTATTTCGTCGGCGTGAACCGCAACAAGCGCTCGGTCACGCTGGATATCGGCCAGAAGGAGGGGCAGGAGATTGCGCTAAGGCTGATCGCGCAGTGTGACATCCTGGTGGAGAACTTCAAGGTTGGCGCCCTGGCCAAATACGGGCTGGGCTATGAGCAGTTGCACGCGAGGTTCCCCCGGCTGATCTACTGCTCGATCACCGGGTTCGGCCAGACGGGGCCGTATGCGCCGCGACCCGGCTACGACAGCCTGATACAGGGCATGGGCGGGGTGATGAGCCTGACCGGGGAGCCGGACGGGCCGCCGCAGAAGGTGGGTGTGCCGGTCGCGGACCTGTTCGCCGGGCTGTATGGCTGCATCGGCATCCTGGCGGCGCTGCGCCATCGCGACCTGACGGGCCAAGGGGGACAAACAGGGGGGCAGCAGATCGACATCGGCATGTTGGACACGCATGTCGCCTGGCTCGCGAACCAGGGGATGAACTATCTCGCGACCGGCGAGAATCCGCCGCGGCTGGGCAATCAGCATCCCAATATCGTGCCTTACCAGGTGTTCCCGACCGCCGACGGGCACATGGTGCTGTCGATCGGCAATGATCCCACCTTCAGGCGCTTCTGCGAGGCGTTCAAGCTGACGCACCTGCTGGAAGACGAGCGGTTCGCAACCAATGCGGCGCGCGTCGGCAACCGCCAGCTCGTCACCGAGACGCTGGCTCCGGTGATGCAGCAGCACCCGACCGCCTGGTGGATCGAGCAGTTGGAGGCGCTGAAGATCGGCTGCGGGCCGATCAACAAATTGTCGGACGTGTTCGCCGACCCGCATGTGCTGGCGCGCAACATGGTGGTGGAGATGGCCCACAGCTCGGGCCAGAGCGTCAAGGTCATCGCCAACCCGGTGAAGCTGTCGGAAACGCCGGCGGATTACCGGATCGCGCCGCCGCTGCTGGGCGAGCATACCGAGGCGGTGCTGTCCGAGCGGCTGGGAATGGATGCCGCCACGATCGCCGCGCTGCGCGAGAAGAAGGTCATCTGATGCAAGGTCATCCGATGCGGGGCCCCGAGGAGCGGTCGATCCCGTATCTGCTGGACGGGCGCTACTACCGGCTGGCGTTCCGCCACTGGGGGGACCGGAAAGCCCCGGCGGTGCTGTGCGTGCATGGGCTGATACGGAACGGGCGGGATTTCGATCCGCTGGCCGAGGTGCTGTCAGGGTCGTTCCGGGTGATCTGCCCGGATTTGCCGGGACGGGGCGCGTCGGACTGGCTCGCGGACCCGATGCTGTACCAGGCGCAGCACTATGTGGTGGCACTGTCGCATCTGCTGGCGTGGATCGGGCGGGATGTGGCGTGGGTGGGGACGTCGCTGGGCGGCATCTGCGGGATGGTCGTCGCGGCAGCCGAGGGGGCGCCGGTGCGGCAGCTCGTGCTGAACGATGTCGGGCCGTTCATCCCGGCGGAGGCGCTGCGGCGGGTCCGCGACTACATGGTGGCGTCGGGCGATTCGCTGATCATGGCGAAGTTTCCCGATCTTGAGGCGGTGGAGCGGCATTTGCGGATGGTGCATGCGCCGTCCGGGCCGCTCTCGGATGCGCAATGGGCGTGGCTCGCGCGGATTTCGGCACGGGCGCTGCCGGACGGGCGGTTCACCATGCATTACGATCCGCGGCTGAGCGCGCCGATGCGCGGGCATGAGCCGACGGATGTCGATATGTGGGCACGGTGGGACCGAATCCGCGTGCCGCGCATGGTGATCCGGGGTGCGACCAGCGACATCCTGCTGCCGGAGACGCTGGCGCGGATGGAGGCGTCGGGCGCAAAGGCTTATGTCGTGCCGGAGACCGGGCATGCGCCGGCGTTGCTGGACCCGCTGCAAATCGAGGCCATCCGCGGGTTCCTGGAGGGCTGAGCCGTGCGTCCGCTGCCGGCCGAGGCGTTGCACCTGCCGTTCGGGCCCGGTCCGTACCGGATGTCGATGGACCTGACGACGGTGCCGGAGGCCGCGTGGTTCGAGATCGACGCGCTGTATCCGGCCGAGATGGTGGAGAAGCAACGGCTGCTGGCGGAACGGCGGGCGGAGGTGTTCGCGGCCGAACCGGACTCCGAGGCGGCGCGGGCGGAAACCCTGGCCGTGGCGGCCGGGGCGGTGGCGGCACATCATCCCGGGTGGTTTGAACGGGACGGCGCGGTTCTGCGCAATCACCTGACCGGCGAAGCATGGGACATGGCGGCACCAACGCTCGATCCGCTGGAACTGGCGGGGCGGCTGGTGCAGGAGGATCTGTGCCTGATCCAGGTGTCCCCGGATGGGGCGCCGATGCTGACTGCCGCGGTCCTGTGCTTTCCAAGCCGTTGGCGGCTAAGCGAGAAGATCGGCAAGCCATTGGCGGCGGTGCACGGGCCTGTTCCGTTGTATGCCGACCGCCTGGCACGCCCGGTGGATCGGTTCATGCGGCATGTCAAGGCGGGGCATGTCGCGTGCCGGCTGAACTGGTCGCTGCCCGATGATCCGGCGCTGTTCCAACCGACAGGCAAATGGCGGACCGGCGCGCAGCCCGAGATCACGGCGGCGAATGCCGGTGAGAAGGTTTTCCTGCGCGTGGAGCGGCAGACGCTGCGCCGCCTGCCGGCCACCGGCGCGGTACTGTTCGGCATCCGGGTGCACGTGTACCCGCTGACCCGGATTGCGCACCGTGCCGCGGACCTGGCCGCGGCGGTGCGAGCACTGCCGCATGAGATCATGCACTACAAGAGCCTGCTGCCGTTCCGGGAGGCGTTGCTGGCCTGGCTGGACGCGCGGTTAACTGATTGTTAACCATCCGTGCCCAATCTGCAGCGGTTGCAGCGTGGGCGAGACCTCATGCCTTCGGGCGCCATCCCCCCACAAGACCTTGTCGCTACCGATTCGCCGCCGGGCGAAATGTTCGGCACCATCTTCCGGAACCTGCGTGCCAGCTCCCTGGCCGCGACCGGGCCGGCTGAGCATCGGCTGCTGGCCATTCCATTGCTGGATGAGACGGGGGCCGTCGCGGGCGGCCTGTGGGGCTGCACGGTTGCGACATGGCTGATCATAGAGATGCTGTTCGTGCCGGAGGCGTTCCGGTGCTGCGGCATGGGGTTCGCGCTGCTGCGCGCAGCCGAACGGGAGGCCTTGGCGCGCGGCTGCCGCAACGCCATGCTCGACACCATCAGCCCCGACGCTGCCCGTTTCTTCGAGCGGCTCGGCTTTGCGCGGTTCGGCACGCTGGAGGATTTTCCGCCGGGGCACCGGCGGATGTTCTATCGCAAGAGCCTGGCCTGACGATCACCGGCGCGCCAGACGGCGGCAGAGCCGAAGCACGGTCTGGCGATCCTCGGGGTCGCATTCGCGGTACAGCCGGAGCAAGGCGAGCTCATCGCCTTGCTGCACGTTCATCGGCGCGCGCTTGTCGTCGCCGTACAGCAGGTATTCCACGCTGACGCCGAGGATCTCGGCGATCCGGCTGAGATTGCCGGT
>DASQVN010000613.1:0-3929 GCA_035640755.1 Rhodopila sp. | reverse complement strand
CCGCGTTGCAAATGAATTGATCAGCCACAAGGCCGGGCTTGCCTACCCGATCCGCGACGGCATCCCCATCATGCTGCCGGACGAGGCACGCAAGCTGGAGACGTAATGCCCCAACCGGGAAAGCCGCAACCCACCGAAATCCGGCTGGACCGCGCGGCCCGTATGTTGCATGTCTCGTTCGACGATGGAACGAGCTATGCCCTGCCTGCCGAATATCTGCGCGTCGAGAGTCCCAGCGCCGAGGTCCAGGGCCATCATCCCGGCCAGAAGCAGACCGTTGCCGGCCGCCGCCACGTCAACATCATGCAGATCGAGCCGGTTGGCCACTACGCGGTCCGCCTGGTGTTCGATGACCTGCACGACAGCGGCATCTACTCCTGGGAGTATCTGCACGAGCTGGGCCGGGACTACGACCGCCGCTGGGCCGCGTATCTCGACGCGCTTGCCGCAAAGGGGCTGTCGCGCGATCCGCGGTAGGCGGGGGGCGATTCCGCATATCCCGTTATCGCGGGGCCTGAACGGGCGACCCATCGCCCGCCGGCGCGACACGTACTGCGTTCACACCCCACCATGCCCCGCCGCGGCCTGACTGACCACGACAAGGCGCTCTGGGCCGAGTACGCCCGCATGGTGGCCCCGCTTCCGGGCCGCACGCCTGTGGTCACGCCGCAGGAAACCACGCCGCAGGAAACCACGCCGCCGGCAAGCGAACCATCGCCGCGGCCGGGCATCGCGCGCCGGCCGCCCAAGCCTCGCCAGCTTGCCCCTGCGCTAACCGTCGGCACCCAGCCTGGCGGTGTCGACTCCGCCACCTGGCAGCGCTTCCGATCCGGCAAGCTGCAGGCCACCCGCCGGCTGGATCTGCACGGGATGACCACGCAGCGGGCCTTCCACGCCCTGCTCGGCTTTGTCCGCACGGCGCATGCCGACCAGGTGCGTTGCGTCGAGATCATCACCGGCCGCGGCAGCGGCGAGGCCGGCGGGGCCATCAGACGGGAGTTTCCGCATTGGCTCAACCGGCCCGACATCCGCCCGCTGATCCTCGGCGCGGCGCACCCGCATGCGCTGAACCCCGGCTCGGTGCGCCTGATCCTGCGGCGGATCCGATGACCCCGTTCGGCGCCCGCCTGCGTTCCCTGCGCGCCCGCCACGGCATAACGCTGAAGGAACTGGCGGAGGGTCTACAGGTCTCCGCCGCCTATCTCTCGGCGCTGGAGCATGGACGGCGCGGCGCGCCCAGCTCCGGCCTCGTGCATCAGGTGAACGAGTATTTCGGACTGATCTGGGACGAAGCCGAGGAGTTGTCGCGGCTCGCCCGCCTGTCGCATCCGCGGGTGACGGTGAACACCGCAGGCCTGTCGGCCGAACAGACCGCGCTGGCCAACCGGCTGGCGCAGATGATCCATCGCCTGCCGCCGGAGACCGTCGCGGCGCTGCATGGCGTGCTCGATGCCGCCTCGGAGCAGGCGAAGCCGCGGCTGCGCCGTGCGGCGGGATCGGGCCGGACCGGGCGCCGCGCCGGGGGGTAGCGGCTGGACCACTTCGGGTCCTGCCGTGCGGACCAAGCGCGCCGGCCGCTTGCCGTGCCGCGCGCCGCCGCGCAACACTGCTGCGAAAGAAACAGAGGGAACGCAATATGCCGACGCAGACGGAGAAGGCACGCGTCTTCAGGGCGCTGCATGAGAATGCCGGCACGTTCGTCATCGCCAACGCCTGGGACGGTGGTTCCGCCCGCATCCTGACGGCACTCGGCTTTCAGGCCATCGCAACATCCAGCGGCGCCAGCGCCGGGGTGCTCGGCCGCCGCGACGGGGCGGTCAGCCGCGAGGAAGCCCTGGCGCACTGCCGTGCGATCGTGGAGGCGACCGACCTGCCGGTCTCGGCCGATCTTGAGAAGGGGTTCGGCGATGCGCCCGACGCGGCCGCCGAGACCATCCGGCTTGCCGCGTCGATCGGCCTGGTGGGGGCCTCGATCGAGGATGCAACGGGCGATCCGGCCCGCCCGCTGTTCGACTTCGATGCCGCGGTCAGCCGCATCACGGCCTCGGTCGCCTCGGCTCGGCAGCAAACCTTTCCCTTTACCCTGACCGCGCGGACGGAGAACTTCCTGCGCGGCAACCCCGATCTCTCGGACACGATCCGCCGGCTGAAGGCGTTCGAGGCTGCCGGCGCCGATGTGCTGATGGCGCCTGGACTGCCGGATCTTGACGCGGTGCGCGCCGTCTGCTCGGCGCTGCAGCGGCCGGTGAACTTCATGGCCGGGATCAAGGGCAAGTCCTTCACGGTCGCGGCGTTGGCCGAGGCTGGGGTGAAGCGCGTCAGCCTCACGACCTCCTTGTACCGTGCCGCCATGACCGGGCTGATCACCTCGGCCCGGGAGGTGACGGAGCATGGCACGTTCGGCTATCTCGACGGCACCATAGCGACGCCCGAGTTCAACGCGTTCATGCGGGGGGTAGCGGCCGCGTAGGCGTCGATCCGGCGGAGCAGCGTCTGCTTCTCTGTTTCGGGGAGGAACGCCGCGTTCACCGAGTTCCGCGCGAGCTGCGCCAGGGCCTGGTTCGACAGGCCGAGCGCGTGCTGGACGGCGGCGTAGTTTTCATTGACATAGCCGCCGAAATAGGCCGGGTCGTCCGAGTTGACGGTAACGAACAGGCCCTTCTCCATCATGACGCGCAGGGGATGGCGCCGCGTGTCGTCCACTACGCACAGGCGCAGGTTCGACAGCGGGCAGACGGTCAGCGGCACCTGATCCCGAGCCAGCCGCTCGGTCAGTGCGGGATCGTCGAGCGTGTGGTTGCCGTGATCGATCCGCGCCACGCCCAGCAGGTCGAGGGAATCGCGCACGTACTCCGCCGGTCCTTCCTCGCCCGCGTGGGCAACGGTCAGCAGCCCTTCGGCGCGGGCGCGGTCGAACACCGCACGGAACTTTGCCGGCGGGTTGCCCTTTTCGGCGGAATCGAGGCCGACGCCGATGATCCGGCCGCGATGCCGCAGCACGTTTTCGAGCGTGGCCATCGCCTCGGCGGCGTCACGGTCGCGCAGGAAGCAGGCGATCAGCCGCGAGGTGAGGCCCAGCCGGTCCTGTCCGTCCCGCAGCGCCCGCCAGATGCCGTCGAGCGCGGTTTCGAACGCGATGCCGCGATTGGTATGGCCCTGCGGATCGAAGAAGATCTCGGCGTGGACGACGGTCTGTTCGTGTGCCTTGGACAGGTACGCCCAGGTGATGTCGTAGAAGTCCTGTTCAGTCCGCAGCACGCCCATGCCCTGGTAATACAGGTCGAGGAAGTCCTGCAGGTTGCCGAACTGGTAGGCGCGCCGCAGCGCATCCACCGAGGCATACGGCAGGGTGATGCCGTTCCGTTCGGCCAGACGGAACATCATGTCCGGCTCGATCGTCCCCTCGATATGCAGGTGCAGCTCAGCCTTCGGTAGCCCGTCCACGAAGCTTGGCATGATTCACCCCCAGGGTCGCCCTGCGGCTATTGTTACGGGCCTGATGGGTCTTCGGCAATCATTCAGATGCGCTGATCGCGGTGGGCGCATGGCGCGTTCAGCGGCCGGGTTGAGAGCTGGGCACAGCGTGGATCCCGCCACACTTGTCACTCCCACCCTTTGGCGCCCGGCACCAATCTGTCTCCCGACAGCGAAACACCCAATGGAGGGAAGACAGATGAGGAAGTACATGAAGGAGACACGTGAAGGGTGGCTCGATCGGGTGATCAATGCCGGTATGATTGTGCTCGTTAGCGGATCGATCGGCGTAGCGCTCACCGTCGGGGCCGCAGTGCCTGCCGGCGGCATGCAGGCGGTGATGCCGGCATCGGAATGGCGGCCGCTGTTCGACCAAGGCGTTTTCCATGCCTCACGTCACGAGGCGCGCCTGTTCAGCACCGCCAACGCGCCGGTGGGGCAAGGCTGGGGTTAGC
>DASQVN010000612.1:0-2874 GCA_035640755.1 Rhodopila sp. | reverse complement strand
ATGGCGACCAGATCAGCCAGATCGGCGGTAAGGCGGGGCCGGGGCGGCGGGATATCGATGCCGACGGGCAGATCGTGACGCCGGGCTGGGTCGATATCCATACGCATTATGACGGGCAGGCAACGTGGGATCCTGTGCTGGCGCCGTCATCCTGGCATGGCGCGACGACGATCCTGATGGGGAATTGCGGCGTCGGCTTCGCGCCGGTGCGCAAGGCGCATCATGAGTGCCTGATCGACCTGATGGAAGGGGTCGAGGACATTCCGGGCATCGCACTGGCCGAGGGGCTGAGCTGGGATTGGGAGACGTTTCCCGAGTATCTCGATGCGCTGGAGCGGCTGCCCCGGGTGATCGACGTGGCGGCACAGGTGCCGCACCATCCGTTGCGGGTCTATGTGATGGGCGACCGGGCGGTGCGGCGGGAGATTGCCACCGCGACCGATATCGAGGCGATGAGCCGTCTGACCGAGGAAGCGCTGCACGCCGGGGCGTTCGGGTTCACGACGTCGCGGACCGAGCAGCACAAGACCACCAAGGGAGAACTGGTGCCGGGGCGGTTTGCCGAGGATCAGGAATTGTTCGGCATCGGTTCGGCCCTGGGGCGCACCGGGCGGGGCGCGTTCGGGATGCTGTCGGACTTCGATGACGAGAAGGCCGAGTTCGACTGGATGACCAACCTGTCGCGGTCCACGGGGCGGCCACTCTGGTTCCTGCTCACCGATCGGTCGTATGACCCGGACCGCTGGAAGCGGCTGATGCATGGGGTGCGGAAGGCGCGCGCCGGCGGGGCGGCGGTGATGGCGCAGGTGGCCGGGCGGCCGGTGGGCATCATCCTGGGGCTCACGACCTCCATGAATCCGTTCGCAGCCCGGCCGGCCTTCGCGGCGCTGGCGGGGCTCTCGGTGGCGGAGCGATTGGCTCGGCTGCGCGATCCGGCGGTGCGGGCGGGGATTTTGGCACAGGAGCCGTCGGAGGATCTGCTGCGGATCATGCCGCCGCTGCAGCGGCCGATCGCGGTGCGGTGGGACCGGCAATATGTGTTGGGCGACCCGCCGGACTACGAGCCGGACCAGAGCCGCAGCATCGAGGCGATGGCGGCGCGGACGAACCTGACTCCGGCGGAGTTCTGCTACGACTACCTGACCGGCGGGAACGGCGAGCGGATGCTGTTCTACCCGGTGACGAACTATGTGCACGGCGACCATGGGGTGGTGCACGACATGATCGCCGACCCGGACACGATACTCGGGCTGGGGGATGGCGGGGCGCATTGCGGGCTGATCTGCGATTCAAGCCTGCCAACGTATATGCTGACGCATTGGGTGCGCGACCGGCACCGCGGGCCGCGGTTCCCGCTGGAGTTCGTGGTGAAGCGGCTGACCAGCGAGACGGCGGATTTCTTCGGCTTCCATGACCGAGGACGGCTGGAGCCGGGAAAGAAGGCGGATATCAACGTGGTCGATCTGGCCGGGCTGCGGCTGCACCATCCGGAGTTGCGACATGACCTGCCGGCGGGGGGCAAGCGGCTGGTGCAGTCGGCGGATGGGTACACCGCGACGCTGGTTTCAGGCGTTCCGATTTTCGAGCAGGGCGAGGAGACGGGGGCGCGGCCGGGGCGGCTGGTGCGGGCGGCGTAGGGGGTACGCTTTCGCCACGATGATGCGATGCGTTGCGGCACCGGCAGGGGGAGGGGTGGCCGGGTGATCCTCGGGTCAGGCCCGAGGACATGGCCCGGCCATGCCGAGAGCCACTCGGCCATGACGGTGGTGGCGTGCCCGACCGCCCCTTGGGTCAGCCGACGCGGGCGGGGTCAGCCGACGCGCCGGTGGCGGGCGCGGACGCCGCGTTCGATGGCGGCGGCGATGAGGGGGTCGAGCTCCAGCTCCACCTTTACGAACTCCAGCATGTCGAAGGACTGCTGCTTGGTGCCGCGGTCGCCGGCGATGACTTCGCAGGCCAGGGCGTAGGCGGTTTCGCGCAGCCTGAGGTTCAGGGCGGAACGCATGAGTCTGGCGGCGTGGGCGAGGCCGTCCTCTTCACGCAGCAGACTGACGGTGCGGTCGGTGACCTCGGCGAGCTGCTCACTGGTGAAGTCCTCGAAGGCGGGCAGGGTCTGCACCAGGCCCGACATGGTGCCGATCTCGCGGTCGGTGATGCCGCCGTCGGCGGCCGAGACGAGAACCATGGTCAGGACCAGGGCCTCGGGGGCGTTGATCGCGTCGGGTGTCCGCATGGGAATCTCCTGGTCGTGTGCGTCCAGGGATTTCAAGCAGGGGAGTGGCTGCTTAGGAACGCACGAGTTTGTAAGAAGGCGGCTGTCTCGGCGACAGCCTGGGCGAGTCCGACGCGGCGGACCTGGACGCCGGCGGGGAAGGCGGTCATGAGCCTTGTGGGGGCCTGGCGGTCGAGCAGGACGAAGGCGCCCCGGTCGGTGCCGCGCCGGATCAGGCGGCCGAAGGCCTGGCGCAGGCGCAGGCGGACGATGCGGTCATCGTAGCTCTTCGGGTTGCCGCCGGCCAGGTGGATCCGGCGTTCGCGGTGCAGGATGTCGGGGCGGGGCCAGGGGGTGCGTTCAAAGACCACCAGGCGGAGGGCGCTGCCGGGGACATCGACGCCGTCGCGCATGGCATCGGTGCCGAGGAGGCAGCTTTCCTCCTCGGCGCGGAAGATGTCGACGAGGGTGCCGTTGCCCATGGCATCTACGTGCTGGGCGTACAGGGGGATGCCGGCCTGTTCGAGCTCCGGCGCGATGCGGGCGTGCACGGCGCGGAGCCGGCTGATGGCAGTGAACAGGCCGAGTGCGCCGCCGCCGGAGGCAAGAAACAGGACGCGGTAGGCGGCGGCCAATTGGGTCAGATCGGTGGTCATCACGTC
>DASQVN010000611.1:0-2259 GCA_035640755.1 Rhodopila sp. | reverse complement strand
ACCCACCAGGGGGCGAAAACGCACCGGGGGGCCGGGTCCAGTTCATTCCGGCGTTGAGGGCTTGGCCGTGATGGCCCTCTGTCCGGTGCCCTTCGTGTGCACCGCGGGGAACCATTGCCGGATATCCACGGCCTGGTAATGATCCTGTGCACGGTCCGCGACTTATCAAGCCAGAAAGATTACGGTTTCCGCGCAAATCGCGAAATGTTGAGTCCGCCGGCGCCGCCTGTGGACAGCACGCAACCCGCTCACCAACGGTATCAGGAGGGAAGCCGATGCCCCCGATCAGGACCGCCATCCGCCTCCTGCTGACCAGTCTGCTCGCCGGCCATGCCGCCCTTGCCGCTCCGCTGGATGTGCCGCCGCCCCCGTCGTCGTCGCCCCTGTCGCTGTCGCCGGTCGCGCCGGGCGACTATGCCCATTTCGGCCAGATCGCCCTGACCACCCCCGAGAACGCCGGCGACATCGCCAACCTTGGCGTCATCATCGGCGACGATGCCGTGGCGGTCGTCGATACGGGCGGCAGCGTCGCGGTCGGCGAGTCACTGCTGGCTGCCGTCCGCAGGCTCACCACCCGACCGGTCCGCTACGTCATCAACACGCACGAGCACCCCGACCATATTTTCGGCAACGCCGCGTTCGGGCGCGACGTCACCTTCGTCGGCCATCACAACCTGCCCGAGGAGGAACGCAAGCGCGGCGCCTACTACCTGCATTCGTTCCGCGACGCGCTGGGGCCCGACGCGATCGCCCGCGTGCGCATCATCCCCCCGTCGCTGCTGGTCCAGGATGAGATGACGCTCGACCTCGGCCACCGGAAGCTGCGCCTGACCGCCTGGGCGCCCGCCGCCCACACCGATTGCGACCTCACCGTGCTGGACGAGGCAAGCGGCGTGCTGTTCGCCGGCGACCTCGTGTTCCTGCGCCACACGCCGGTCATCGACGGCAGCCTGAAGGGCTGGCTGTCCCTGCTGCCGCGCCTGGCGGACTTGCCGGCACGCATCGTGGTGCCGGGCCACGGACCGGAACCTGCGCCATGGCCGGCGGCACTGGACGACGAACGCCGCTATCTGACCACGCTGGCAAACGACACCCGCCGAACGATCGCCGCCGGCACACCAATCGCGCGCGCCGTTCCCGGCATCGGCCAGTCCGAACGCAGCCGCTGGCAGCTCTTCGACGACTACAACCCCCGCAACGCCACCACGGCGTTCAGCGAGCTGGAGTGGGAATAGCGCGCCGTGTCCATTGCGCCGTGAGGTGTATCCGCCCTGACGTGAATCACGCCCTGACGGGCGCGCGCCCACGATACACATATGCCGAGTCCGGTGCCGAGCCTGCTGCCGGGTCCGGTGCCGCCACAGCCCGCTCCGCCAGCGCGCGCATCGCGCCGTGGTGCGGCGAGAACTCACAGGCCGGATCGGTCGCCGCCGCATCACCCGCGATCGCCAGCGCCTGGCAGCGGCAGCCGCCGAAATCCTGCTCCCGGAACGCGCAGGACCGGCAGGGCTCCTGCATCCAGTCCGTACCGCGGAACGCCTCGAACGCCGGCGAGTGCGCCCAGATTTCCGCCAGCCCATGCTCGCGCACCGACCAGAATTCCAATCCCGGAATGGTCTGCGCCGCGTGGCACGGCAGCACCAGGCCCGAGGGTGTCACGTTCAGCGACCGCCGTCCCCAGCCGCCCATGCACGGCTTCGGGCGGCTGGCGTAGTAGTCCGGCACCACCGCATCGATCGCGAGCCGCCCGGCATAGCGCGTCCGCAGCGCCTCCAACTGCGCGACAGCCCGCACCACCTGTTCCCCCGTCGGCATCAGCGCAGCGCGGTTGCGCAGCGCCCAGCCGTAGTACTGGACATGCGCGATCTCCACCCGCCCCGCACCCAGCGACGCGGCCAGCGCCACCATCTCCTCCAGATGGCCGATATTGGCGCGGTGGATCACCGCGTTGACCGTCAGCGCCAGGCCGGAGGCAACCACCTCCCTGGCCAGCGCCAGCTTCCGCCCATGCGCCCCCTCATATCCGGCGATATGATCGGACAGCGCCGGGTCGGTGTCCTGGATCGACACCTGCACATGATCCAGCCCGACATCCTTCAGCCGGTGCAGCCGCTCGACGTTCAGCCCAACGCCCGAGGTGATCAGGTTGGTGTATAGCCCCGCCTCGCTGGCCGAGCGGGTGATCTCTACGAGGTCGCGGCGCGATCCGGGCTCGCCGCCCGACAGATGCACCTGCAGCACGCCCATCTCCGCCGCCTG
>DASQVN010000610.1:0-5798 GCA_035640755.1 Rhodopila sp. | reverse complement strand
CAACCTCGGCTTCCAGGTCGGCGATCCGGCCGGGTAATGTTTCCAGCGCGTGTTTGTCCTTAAAGCTCAGCTTCCGGTTCGGCGCGCGCGCGGCCGGCGCTGCCGCCGCGGGACGCCGAACCGCGGCCGACGCCGTTGCCGCCGGCGCACGCACCGGGCCGCGCTGCGCCAGCATGTCGGCATAGCCGCCGGCGTACTCGGTCCAGCGCCCGTCGCCCTCGGTGGCGATCACGGAGGTGACCACGCGGTCGAGGAAATCGCGGTCGTGGCTGACCAGCAGCACGGTGCCGGCGTAGTCGGCCAGGCGTTCCTGCAGCAATTCCAGCGTCTCCAGGTCCAGGTCGTTGGTCGGCTCGTCCAGCACCATCAGGTTCGACGGGCGGGCAAACGCGCGGGCAAGCGTCAGGCGGCCGCGTTCACCGCCCGACAGCACGCCGACCGGCGTATTGGCCTGCTCGGGGGCAAACAGAAAGTCCTTCATGTAGCTGACCACGTGCCGCGGCTGGCCACCGACGCGGACCGTATCCCCGGCGCCACCGGTCAGCGCCTGGGATAGCGTCTGTACCGGATCGAGCGACTCGCGCTGCTGGTCCAGCAGCACCTCCTCCAGGTTGGTGCCCAGCTTCGCCTCGCCCCTGTCAGGCGTCAGCTTGCCGGTCAGCAGGTTCAGCAGCGTCGTCTTGCCGGCACCGTTGGGCCCGACGATGCCGATGCGGTCGCCGCGGATGATGCGGGTGGAGAAGCCGCGCACCACGGCGTTGCCGCCGTACGACTTCGAGATATCCTCGGCCACGATGACCAGGCGGCCGGACAGCTCGGCCTCCGCCGCCTCCAGCTTCACCTTGCCGGCCGCGGCGCGCCGTTCCCGGTGCTGCTTGCGCAGGGCGTGCAGGTCGGCAAGCCGCTTCTGGTTGCGCTTGCGCCGCGCGGTGACGCCGTAGCGCAGCCAGTCCTCCTCCATTACGATCCTGCGGCCCAGCTTGTGATGTTCGAGTTCCTCCTGCTCGAGAAGCTGGTCGCGCCAGGCCTCGAAATGCGCGAACCCCTGGTCGAGCACGCGGGTGATGCCGCGGTCCAGCCACACCGTGGTGCGCGACAGGCGCTCCAGCAGCCGCCGGTCGTGGCTGATCAGCACAATGCCGGAGCGCATCGCGGCGAGCGTCTGTTCGAGCCACTCGATGCCTGGCAGGTCGAGATGGTTGGTCGGCTCATCCAGCAGCAGGATGTCGGGTTCCGGCGCCAGGACGCGGGCGAGGGCCGTGCGCCTGGCCTCACCGCCGGACAGGCGGGAGGGGTCCTCGGCCCCGGTCAGGCCAAGCTGTTCCAGAAGATAGCTGGCGCGGTAGCGGTCCGCGGCGGCCGCATCGCCGAGACCGGCCTCGACATAGGCGAGCGTCGTGGCGAAGCCGGTGAAATCCGGTTCCTGCGGCAGGTATTGGATCGTCGCGCCGGGCTGGACGAAGCGCCGGCCCGAGTCCGCCTGCGCCAGGCCGGCAGCGAGCTTCAGCAGCGTCGACTTGCCCGAGCCGTTGCGGCCGACCAGGCACACCCGGTCTCCGGCGCTGACCGACAGGCCTGCGCCGGTCAGCAGCGGCGCTGCACCGAAGGTCAGCGCGATGTCCTGAAGCGTGAGAAGCGGTGGAGCCATGGCCCGGTCGTTTCACCCATACGCCTCGCGCAGCGTGCGCCCGACCTTCGTTGCCAGATCGGCCTCGCGGAACGGCTTTTGCACGATGTGATCCTCGCCCACGCCCTTCAGCGCGGCCAGATCGGCATAGCCGGTAATGAACAGCACCGGCAGGCCGGGCCGCTGCTTGTGCACCTCGTGCGCCACCTCGGCGCCGCTCATGCCCGGCATGGCGAAGTCGAGCACCGACATCGCGATCCGCGGCTCGCGCGCCAGCAGGTCGAGCGCGGCGCCGCCGCTGCCGGCCTCCACCACGTCGTAGCCCAGGTCGCGCAGCATCTTGGCGGTGATCTCCCGCACCGCGCCGTCATCATCGACCAGCAGGATCAGGGTTCCGTTGCTCGGCCGGTTCGAATTCGCGGCAGCCGGTTCAGCGAGGCGCTCGCGCCGCGCGTGGCCGGCGGCCTGGGCGCGCGGCAGGAATACCGAGACGGTCGTGCCCCTGCCCAGCTCGGTCTCGATCCGTACGCCGCCGCCGGACTGCTTGGCGAAGCCGAACACCTGCGCCAGCCCGAGACCCGAACCCTTGCCGATCTCCTTCGTGGTGAAGAACGGTTCGAACGCCCGCTGCAACACCTCCTCGCTCATTCCGGTTCCGGTATCGGCGACCGAGAGCACGACATAGTCGCCCTGCGGCGGTTCCTCAGGCCGCGACGGCGGGCTCGTCAAGGTGGTGTTGGCGGTGGAAACGATCAGGTCGCCGCCGACCTGCATCGCATCCCGTGCGTTGATGGCCAGATTCAGGATGATCAGCTCGATCTGGGTGGGGTCAACCAGCGCCAGCCACAAGGTCGGTTCCAGTTGCGTCGCGATGACGACCGAGCCGCCCATGGTGCTCTGCAGCAGCTCGCGCATGCCGGTGACGGTGTCGTTCAGGTTGACCGGCTTCGGCTCCAGCCGTTGCCGGCGTGAGAACGCCAGCAACTGCGCGGTCAGCTTCGCCCCGCGCTCCGCCGCTCGGCCCATCTGGTCCAGGCGCCTGCGCAGCCGCGGGTCGGCGCCGGCCGCCGCCATCTCCCGCTGCAGGAACGCGACATTGCCCAGCACCACCGTCAGCAGGTTGTTGAAATCGTGTGCGACGCCCGAGGTGAGCTGCCCGACCGCCTCCAGGCGCTGCATCTGGCGCAGCGTGGTCTCGACCTTCTCCCGCTCCTCGATCTGACGCACAAGCTGGCGGTTGGCGGCGGCGATCTCGCCGAGGGCGGCCTTCTCCTGGGTCACGTCGCGGCCGATCGCGTACAGCAGCATGTCCTGCGGCACCGCGGTCCAGGCGATCCAGCGATATCGGCCGTCCTTGTGCCGGAGCCGGGATTCGGCCCGGATCGTATGGTCCGCGCCGCGTTCGGCATCGCGCCGCAGCTTGCTGCGGTCTTCGGGATGAAACAGCTCCAGCATCGGGCGGCCGAGGAGCTCCGCCTCATCCCAGCCCAGCGTCGCAGTCCAGGCCGGGTTGACGGCAACCGCACGGGTGTTGAAGTTGCACACGATCATCAGATCGCGGGAGAGCTGCCACATCCGGTCGCGTTCCCGGGTGCGGTCACGCACTTCCCGCGCCAGCAGGCGGTTCTGCCGGCGTAGCGTGACTTCGGCCGCCTTGCGGTCGGTGATGTCCTGGATCACGCCGACGAAGCGGGTGCAGCGCCGGTTGTGGAAGAAGCTGTGTCCGCGCGCGGCCATCCACCGCACCGAACCGTCACGCTGGACCAGGCGGTACTCCGCGGTGAACACGCCGTCGCCGCCGGGCGTCATCGCCGCGCGCATGGCCGGCTCCAGGCGTGCGCGGTCCGCCGGATGGACGCGCGCCAGAAAGCCTTCCAGCGTGGTGCGGTACTCCTGCGACTCCTCGGGGCCGCCCGCGTTCCAGACCACCTGGTCACGGTCGGGCATGTAGTCCCAGGTGCCCATCTTCGCCGCGGAAACCGCCAGCCGCAGGCGCATGTCGCTCGCCATCAGCGCGGCTTCCGCGTTACGGCGGCGCCGGCGCTCCTGCGCCTCGGCCAGGGCGCGGTCCACCGCTGCGGGTAGGCGCATCAGATTGCGCTTCAGAATGTAATCGGTGGCGCCTTGTTTCAGGGCATCGGTGGCAAGCTCCTCCCCCACGAGCCCCGAGACGAAGATGAAGGGTACGTCGGGCAGGTGCTCGCGGGCGAGGGCCAGCGCCGTCAGCCCGTCGAAATCCGGCAGCGCGTATTCAGCAAGGATGATGTCGAAACCGCCGGCCTGGATTGCCTCCATGAAGAACTGCCGGCTGGTCGCGCGCCGCGTTTCCAGCTTCACGCCAGGGCGGGCCACGGCCTGTTCCAGCAGGTCCGCGTCCGCCGCGTTGGCTTCCAGCAGCAGGACGCGGATGGTCGGGGCATGCTCGGGTGTCATCCGCCGGCCGCGCCCCGCCCAGTCGCGGCCTGCCCAGTCAGGACGCGCCCAGTCAGCGAAAGCCCGATCCCGGCACCGACGAAATCCTCGGCGCATGGCAGGTGCCGGAACACGCCGAATAGCTTGCCGACACATCTCATGTCGAAGCCAATCCCATTGTCGCAAACGACATGAGCGGTGTACGCATCGTCGGCGAAGGCTGCAACCTCGATACGTGATATGCGCACCCGGGCGCTGGCCGGCATCGCCCACCCGCGCACGGCCAGCGCGCCGAGCGGCTATGCCGCGCCGGCACCTGGATCGGTTCGCATGCGCAGTTATCGTGGTGGTTCAGAAGGTTGGACATGACTGGCCAGTAACCGGGCCGATTATGCGCTCCGCAGCCTCGGTTTACCAACACCCGAGCCGGCCAGCGCCGGAAAGCGTGATCGCGCCGGCAGTGGTGACGACGCGGCGCCGTCATGGCAGAGTGCCCCGATACCAGGAGGGAACGGATCATGCATTTCGGCGCGTCCATGTTCTTCACCGACTATTCGATGACCCCGGCCGCCTTGGCCAAGGCGCTGGAGGAGCGGGGGTTCGAGTCCGTCTGGGCGCCGGAGCATTCGCACATTCCGCTGTCGCGCCGATCCCCCTGGCCGGGCGGCGGCGAGTTGCCGAAACAATACTACGACGTGATGGACCCGTTCGTGACGCTGACGGCGGCGGCCATGGCGACGACGACGCTCAACGTCGGGACAGGCGTCTGTCTGGTGAACCAGCGCGACCCGATCCAGACGGCGAAGTTGGTGGCCTCGATCGACCAGGTCTCCGCCGGCCGCTTCCTGTTCGGCATCGGCGTCGGCTGGAACGCCGAGGAAATGGAGGATCACGGTACCGATTTCGCCACCCGTGCCAAGCTGGTGCGGGAACGGGTGGAGGCGATGAAGCGGATCTGGACCGAAACGAAACCCGAGTATCACGGCGAATTCGTCAACTTCGACCCGATGATGACCTGGCCGAAGCCGGTACAGAAGCCGCATCCGCCGGTCATCGTCGGTGGCGCTTTCCCGCATGGCGCCCGACGGGCCGCGCGCTATGGCGACGGCTGGATCCCGCTGGCCGGGCGGCCGGGGCAATATGGCGACATATCCGAAACAATACCGAAGTTCCGCGCCCTGCTGGCCGAAGCAGGACGCAGCGCCGAGAACTGCCCGGTCTCGGTCTTCAACGCGCCGGCGGACGCCGATGCGCTGAAGCGCTATCGCGACATCGGCGTCGCCCGCGTCGCCGTCAGCCTGCCCGCAGCCAAGGAGGATACCGTGCTGCCGATCCTCGACCGCTGGGCTAGGCTGATCCGCGCGGCGGGCTGATAGCCTGTCCCGGTAGGCACCGGATCGGTCGGGTGGAGAGATGCCGGCGAGCGCTTGACAATTCTTCCTTCGGTCGGATTTTATCGCAGCATTGCGTAGAGTGCGACATGCAGAGCGCTGAAAAGATTTCCATCACGCTGCCGCAAAGCATGCTGCAGTTGATTCGCGATGCCGTCCGTTCCGGCGAATATGGGTCCACCAGCGAAGTGCTGCGCGACGCTGTGCGGGCATGGCAGCGCCAGCGCCTGGAGGATGCCGAAAGGCTCGCCGCGCTCCGCGCCCGCGCGCAGGCCTCGCTGGCCGATCCACTGCCATCGCTCTCGGAAACCGAGGCTGACGCCCGGCTCGCGGCGCTGTTTGCCGCTGCCGGAGCGGATGATGCCGCA
>DASQVN010000609.1:0-2468 GCA_035640755.1 Rhodopila sp. | reverse complement strand
TGGTTGCCGATGCGTCCCGGCATGCGTTGGACGTACGAAGGAGCCAGTCAGGAGGAAGACGGGAAGGCCGTACCCCATCGCCTGGTCACAACGATTACCGACCTGGTGAAGACCCTGAGCGGGGTGAAAACCGTCGTGTCTTACACGCTGGACTACAGCGACGGTGAACTCGTGGAGGCTGAACTGGCTTTCTTCGCACAGGACAATGACGGGAATGTCTGGCATTTCGGCGAGTATCCGGAAGAGTACGACAAGGGAAAATTCGTCAAGGCGCCTGCATGGATTCACGGCTTAGACGGTGCGCACTTCGGCCTTGCGATGCCGGCCGATCCGCGACCGGAAGCCGGCGATTTCTCCGAAGGCTGGGGGCCGGCGGTGAACTGGAATGATCGGGGCATCGTCTATCAGATCAATCGCAAGCTGGCGGTTCCCGCCGGAACGTACAACGATGTGCTGGTCATCAAGGAGAGCGCCGTAGAGGAAAGGGACGCTGAACAACTCAAATACTATGCGCCTGCCGTGGGTAATTTGGCTACGGGCTGGCTGGGTTCGGATGCAAAGATCACGGAAGACCTTTCCCTGGTGAAGTTCGAGCGGATCACGGGCGAGGAACTCCGCAAGGTCAGGCGGCAGGCACTGCAGCTTGAGGCGGATGCCTACAAGCGCAGCAAGACCGTTTATGCAAAGACAAGTCGTTCGACTGTGTCGATCGGTGCGGGCCTGAGTTCGAAATGAACCGCCGGCCGCGACGCGCGTACTTCACCTGCGCGGCGCGCGGATAATGTCCGGGCGAAGAGCCACCCCTTTTAGGGTCAGGTTCTTGCCTGTGCGAGGACACGGGCGGTTGCGACGTGGGTACGGGCGGTTTTGCCATCGACATAGCCCTTGGGTTTTTTCGACTTTGGCTTGCGTTTGCTGGTGGCGACGGGCACGGCTCCGCCGTGCTTGCCTCCGGCGGATCGCTGCGCGATGGCGTGGGTTGATGTGGCGTGCCAGGCAGAGCAGTCGTTTGACTAGGCGTCTGGGGTCGGCCTCGTGCCAGGATGGCCAGCACTCGGTCGGCACGGCGATGAGCAAGCCCAGGAAGCTGCGTCTGATTTGCAGCGCCAGATGGTAGGCGGACACCTCTGGCGGCGGCTCGCGGCGCGGGTGCGCCTGCTCCACGCAGCGTTGGATCAGGGTCAGGACGTTGTAGGCCAGCACCGAGACCGCGAAGCCCAGCAGCGCCGCACGGGGGTGGCCGAGACTGACCATCTCACTGTTCAGCACGCTTTCCAGCCGCCCGAACATGCCCTCGATGCGCCAGCGCGTGCGATACAGCGTGGCAATTCGCCCGGCAGCAATCTCGTTTGGCAGATTGCTCCACAACCGGATCGTGGTTTCACCGTCTTCGGTGGGCGCATCCAACGCGGGCTCGATGCGCCGCCAAGGCGCTGACTGGTCCTTGACCTCGATCGCCTGCTCGCCGACCTGGCCGGTTTCGGTGCGGCCGCAGCGTTGCCATTCCCCCAACCAGGCGAGGATGACGGCCGTGCTCGCGCACAATGAAGCCGGCCCCTGCCGTCTGCCAGCCTTGCAACACCGTGCGGGTGCAGAAATGCCGGTCGGCGATCCGCAGGTCGCCAGGGGCGGCGCTGTCCAACAGCGGTTCAACCGCGGCACGCTCGCTCGCGTGCGCGTCCTCCTGGGCCAGCAAATCGGTCACCAGGCCGCTGTCCGGGTCATACACCACCAGCGACTGCCCGGGCAGCGCCGCGCCGCGCAACCCGCGCAGCGCGGCAAGGCGCTTCTCGCTCGCCGGCAGGTGATTGCCGTCCGGCCCACGCACGCGCCAGCCGGGCCGGCTCGCCCGAGCGCCCAGCGCCGCCATTACCGGTACGAGCCGCCCGGCACTGCCGCGCACCAGAGCGCGCAGGATGGCCGGCTCGGTGTGGTTCACCTTGTCATACAACGACCCCAGCGACACCGGCAGCGTCGCCATCTGCCGCGCCGCGGCGTGCAAGGAAGGACGCAACCCGAGCGACACCAGCGTGGTCAGCTCGACCACGGTTGAGAACAGCAACTCACGCGAATACTGCTTCTGCCGGTGCGCCTCGAATACCGCGTCCACCCAGCCCGCAGGCAGCGCATACTCAAGCGCCATCCGCGCCATCACGCCCGCTGGCGCATGCCGTTCAAACCGCTCCAGCACCATGGGCCATACCGACCCATTTCCATCCAATGCATTGCTCATTTACCAAGGCTGGGAACGACTCGGACACCCTGAAAGGGGTGGGTCTGAGGGCCCGTTTTGGCTAGGGTTCAACTGCCCGAAACGGGGTCGGCACCTTGCCCTGACCAACCGACATTTGCTCAGTTGTCGAGGCGGCTATCGGCCGGGGAGGCCGTGATGAGGCAAGGAACGCCGAGTTGCGCCCGATGGCCTGCAATGCGAGTTTTCACACGGTCTGCTTGAGTTTTGCGGCATG
>DASQVN010000608.1:0-3443 GCA_035640755.1 Rhodopila sp. | reverse complement strand
TGCGGGACGAGGTTGCTGCGATCGAAGCGGCGGGGGCGGACTGGCTACATCTGGACGTCATGGACGGTCATTTCGTCCCCAACATCAGTTTCGGCCCGGCCGTGCTGGCCGCGCTGCGCCGGCATACGAAGCTGCCGTTCGACGTACACCTGATGATCGCGCCGGTTGATCCGTACCTGGATGCGTTCATCGAAGCGGGGGCGGATCATATCAGCTTGCATCCCGAGGCCGGGCCGCATCTGCACCGATCGCTGCAGCATATCCGCAAGGCGGGGCGCAAGGCGGGCGTCGTGCTGAACCCGGCGACGCCGCCCGAGGCGATGGTCTGGGCGATGGACCTGGTCGACATCATTCTGGTGATGTCGGTGAATCCGGGGTTTGGCGGGCAGTCGTTCCTGGCGTCGCAGCTGCCGAAGATCCGCCATCTGCGCGGGTTGATCGATGCGGCGGATCATCCGATCGCGCTGGCCGTCGATGGCGGCATCACTCCTGAAACCGCGGCGCGGACCATCGCGGCCGGGGCCGATACGTTGATTGCAGGTACTTCAGTGTTTCATGCCTCGGATTATGCGCGGGCGATCGCCGCACTGCGCGGGAACCCATGAGCGGGTCATCGCCCACCCGCTGGATCCGCGACGCCAGGCGCGCCATGGCGCGGCTGCCGAGTTTGCGGATGGGCCGAGTGCCGGATGCGCCGGCGCTGTCGGTGCGCGACCCGTGGCCGGGCGATGATGCGCGCGGCGCGCGGCTGGTGAAGGGTGAGCTGGAATTCGGCGGCGCCAGCCATGTGATGCGGCAGGGGGGGTGGAGCCAGATCGACGGCTCGCCGGTGCTGCGGGCGGGCGCGCACGGGTTTACCTGGCTGCGCGATCTGCGGGCGCTGGGGTCCGATGCCGCCAGGTTGCGGGCACGGGCGCTGGTGTCGGATTGGATCACGGCGCCGCCGACGGATTCCATCGCGTTTCGGCCGGACGTGATCGGGGCGCGGATCACGGCGTGGCTTGGGCATTACGATTTCTTCGCGGCGACGGCGGATGATGCGTTCCGGCAACGGCTGATGAGCCGGCTGGTGTCGGATGCGCGGGCGCTGTCGGCGGCACTGCCGGCGGAGGAGATCGACGCGCGGGCGCTGACGGCGCTGAAGGGGCTGGTGGCAGCGGCGGTGGCGCTGCGGGAGCATCCGGGGTTTTTGACGCGGGCGCTGCGGTTCCTGCCGCAGGAGATCGCCAGGCAGATCCTGCCGGATGGGTGCCATGCGGAGCGCAGCCCGGCGGCGCAGCTCTCGGCGCTGCAGGACCTGACGGAAATCCGGGCGCTGCTGCAGACATCCCAGACCCAGGCGCCGCCGGTGCTGGGGCAGGCGATCGAGCGGATGGCGCTGGCATTGCGGCTGATGCGGCATGGCGATGGGGCGTTGTGCCTGTTCAACGGCAGCAAGGAAGAGACGCCGAACCTGGTCGATCTGGTGCTGACGCAGGCGGGGCGCGGCGGGCGCGGGCCGGCGGCGCTGGTGGAGGGTGGATTCCACCGGATGCAGGCGGGGCGCAGCGTGCTGATCGTGGATTGCGGGGTGCCGGCACCGTCGGGGCTGGATCGGCTGGCGCATGCGGGGACACTGTCGATGGAGCTGTCGGTCGGGCGCGACCGGCTGATCGTGAATTGCGGCACGTTCCCGGCGGGGCCGCCGCAGTGGCATGACGCGGCGCGGTCCACAGCGGCGCACTCGACGCTGGTGATCGGCGATACCAACAGCAGCGAGCTGAAGGGGGAGGGGCTGGGGCGGCGGCCGACGGTGGTGGAGGTGAACCGGCAGGAAGCGGCGGGCGCGCACTGGCTGGACGTGTCGCACGACGGGTGGAAGAAGACGTTCAACGCGGTGCACCGACGACGGCTGTATATGGCCGAGAGCGGCGAGGATGTGCGGGGGGAGGATCTGATCGAGTCGCCGGAGCCTCAGCCGTTCACGCTGCGGTTCCATCTGCATCCGGATGTGCAGGCGAGCCTGCAGCAGGACGGCGGGGCGGTGCTGATGCGGTTGCGCTCGGGCGCGTTCTGGCGATTGCGGGCGGATGGGGCGCGGCTGGCGCTGGAGGAGAGCATTTATCTGGGTGGCGCCGAGCCTCGGCGTGGCGAGCAGGTGGTGCTGACCGGGCAGGCGGATGGGCCGCAGCATGTGAAGTGGGCGCTGAGCAAGGTCGAGCGGGCGGGGTGATCCCGATTTTCGCGTGCCGCGCCGGCTGTCCGCGATTTGAGGGCGGTGCGTAGATGGCCGGGTCGAGCCCGGCCATGACGGATACGCAACGCTGGCTGATGTCTTTTGCCGTGCGGCGGTGAAGGTTCTTGAGATCACCAATGTGGATTTTTCGCTGCGGCAGTTTCTGCTGCCGCTGATGCGCGGCATTCGCGCGCGGGGGCATGAGGTGGTGGGGGCGTGCGCCGAGGGGCCCTTGCTGGAGGGGGTGCGGGCGGAGGGGTTCAGGGTGGTGGCAGTGCCGTTGGTGCGGCGGGTGTCGCCTGTGGCGCAGGTGCGGGCATTCTGGGCCCTGGTGGCGATGTTGCGGACGGAGAAGCCGGATCTTGTTCACGCGCATATGCCGATCAGCGGGTTTCTGGCTCGGCTGGCGGCTTGGGTCGCAGGCGTGCCCAGGGTCGCGTACACGTGCCATGGGTTTCTGTTTAATCATGCGGCGTCGTCGCCGGTGCGGCGGGGGCTGTCGTTCGTGATGGAGTGGGTGGCGGCTCGGGTGACCGATGTGTTCCTGACCGTCTCGGAAGCCGAGGCGCGGGATGCTCGGCGGTTGTGGATCGCGCGTCGGGCGCGGGCGGTGGGGAATGGGCGTGATCCGGGGCGGTTCCGGCCGGATCCGGCGGCGCGGGCGCGTGTGCGTGCGGAGTTGGGGGTACCGGACGACCGAGTGGTGGTGATCGCGGTCTCCCGGCTGGTCTGGCACAAGGGGTATCCGGAGCTGGCGGTTGCCATGCACTCGGCGCCTTTGGCGGAGCTGTGGGTGGTGGGGGAGCGGCTGGAGAGCGACCGCGGGCCGGATATGGAGGCAGTGCTGCGGGGGGCCGGGCTCGGCGAGCGGCTGCGGATGTTGGGGTATCGGGAGGATATTTCGGCGCTGCTGGCGGCGGCGGATATCTTTGCGCTGCCGAGCCGGTTCGAGGGGCTGCCGATGTCGGTGATCGAGGCGATGCTGACGGGGCTGCCGGTGGTGGCGACGAACGTGCGCGGGCCGGAGGAGCAGGTGATCGAGGGGGTGACGGGGTTGAAGGTGCCTCCGGGGGATGCGGCGGCGCTGGGGGCGGCGTTGCGGAAGCTGGCGGGGGATGCGGGGTTGCGGGCGCGGATGGGGGAAGCGGGACGGCGCAGTGCGCTGGAACGCTATGATGAGGCTCAGGTGGTTGCGCGGACGCTGGACCTGCTGGGTCTCTAGGTCTAT
>DASQVN010000607.1:0-4243 GCA_035640755.1 Rhodopila sp. | reverse complement strand
CGAGTCGCGGCGCTGGGTGGAGACGGCGGAACAAGCGCGTCCGGTGCTCGCGGGAGCCTCTCTGGTCACGGTGGTGAGCGACCGCGAGGGTGACATGTCCCCGCTCTGGGCGCGTGTGCCGGGCGAGACCTTCCCTGCGCTGGGCCGCGTGCGGCTCGATCGCAAGCTCGCCGATGGCAGCATGGTGTTTGCCACCACCAACAGCTTGCCGCTGCAGCAGACGCGGACGCTGACATTGCCCGCACGCGCGCCCTCGCATGGGGGGCGCGCGGCGCGGGTGGAACTGCGCTTTGCCATGGTGGCGATCCGCCGCTCGCCCAACGAGAAGGACCGCGAACTGGCCAAAGCCGTGCCGTTGACGGTGATCGACGTGCGCGAGGTGGACCCGCCAGCCGGCGTGGAAGCGATCCACTGGCGCTTGCTGACGACGCATGCAGTATCCGGGGCGGCAGAGGCCTGGCAAATTGTTGGGTGGTATCAGCGGCGCTGGGGCGTTGAGCAACTCTTCCGCATCCTGAAAACCCAAGGATTGCGGCTGGAGGACAGCATATGGCCTCGGTCGAGGGATTGGCAAAGCTGAGCGCAGCCGCGATCAAGGCGGCCTGCGCGGTGCTGCAACGGGTGCAGGAACGTGACGGCGCACACGCACAACCGGCGGCACACCTGCTCAGCCAATCCGAGATCGACACCATCGAGGCACTCACACCCAGCCTGGAAGGCAAAATAGCGCGGCAGAAGAATCCCCACCCGCCCGGCAGTCTCGCCCGCGTCAGCTGAGTGGTGGACCGCCTCGGCGGCTGGAACGGCTATGGCAGGCCACCCGTACTCATCACCATGCACAACGGCTTGCAGCGCTTCGCCGCCATCCGCCAAGGACGCATGCTCGAGCAGACAACGAAATCACCTGTGAGCATGCTTTAGGCGCAAGCGCCGCTCGGTATGCGCGCAGGGTTGGTGTGGCGGCTGCGCGCGACATCAATGCCATACCAGGCGCCCTTCCGCCTGCATAAGGATCAATGCATAGGGCGCCTAGTATGAGGCGGACCCAGCTCTTGTATCGCGGGCATCGCGTACCTGGGGTTCGTTGTCCGCCACGGCGGATGGTGTTCCGCCGCAATCGGCAGGAGGAAGGATGGTCTGCCGATTTTGTCCGGGCAAGCGAAACGCACGATACGTATGCGCACGTTCTGATGGAACACAGATCGGCCGCCCGGACAGAGGGATGGGAACGATGACGCATGGCGGACCCTGAAATCGAGATCATCCGCGCGCAGCTTGCGGCGCGGCCCCGGCCGCCTGGAGCGGCGGGCTGGGCTGGATGCGCTGGACGGGCAGTACCGGGTGCCGGCGGGGGTGTCGGTCGAGGCGATCCGCATTGGCGGGGTCGGGGCGGAGTGGACGATGGCGTCCGCGACCGGATCCGGGGCCGATTCCGGGCGGGTGATGCTGTTCCTGCACGGCGGCGGGTATGTGTCGGGCTCGATCGCCAGCCACCGGCCATGGTGGCGCAGCTTGGCATCGAGGCCGGGGCGCGGACGCTGGCGCTGGACTACCGGCTGGCGCCGGAGCATCCGTGTCCGGCGGCGCTTCAGGATGCGCTCACGGCGTATCGGTTCCTGCGGGCGCAGGGGTTCGCCGCGACCCGCGGGGTGGCGTTCAACGATGGCCTCCAATCCCCGGAACAGTTCAATTGCTCTGTGGATGAGCTTTGCGAGACTATTGCCAGCTATCTAGCGCGTGCGTGGCTCCGGCATCCGTTCCTGGACTGGATTTTCGTCGACGCGCTGGTGACACGCGAACTCTGCGCTTTTGGCGAGGCCATCAAGGATCAGGTCCTGCCGAGCAGGTATCGGTCTATGGAATGCAAGGGCAACTTGAAGGAAATGCTGCTGGCCGACACCAAGTTCAGGCTCCAGTGGGGTAGCGGTCTATTCCTCCTCCTTGGCGTGGTGCCCCCTCTCTTCGCCTGGGGCGCTTTCCGAGCCGAACAGGAATCGTTGGGCCGGTGGGTCCTGGCGATCTACGCGCTCGTTGCCGCGGTCTACTTCACAGCGAAGGCGGCTGGCCTTGCAGTCCGACTGGGCCGCAGTCTGCTCGGGCGACCGTCACCGGAGCCGCCGCACCAAAGGATCATAAACGTGTGGAACGAGATGTATGAGGTTTGGCGCCGCTTGATACCGCCGACCGTAAACCCAGCGCGGGTGAAGGAAGCCCTCGTGGCCTCGGAGAAGCTGGGCGCCGTCTGGCGTGGCGAAGTTTGGTCTTTGGTAGATCAGGCCATCGCGCTAGACCCTGCTGCCTGGATTGTGCAGCGGACCTCATAAGGGTCGCAGGTCGGGAACCCGTGGATAGTTGATCGCCCGCCAACCGTCCCGCTCAATCCGGGAATGTCCACACCTCAGTGAAGCCCCATTGAAGCCCCGACCCGTCGATTGCTTCCCAGCGTCGCGCCGACCTGCTCCATAAACAATTGATCTATTTGGCGTCCCCGGCGCGATTCGAACGCACGACCCCAGGATTAGGAATCCTGTGCTCTATCCGGCTGAGCTACGGGGACACACCACCACTCATACCAGAAATCCGCCGAAAACGAACCCCCTAATTGCCGCCCCGCGCCGCCCGTCCCTCGATCGGATACGCCGGATCGTTATACCCCGGCGAGGATGGATGCCCCGGCGACACCAGCCCGTCCACCAGCGCCTCGTCCGCCGCATCCAGCCGCACCGACAGCGAACCGACATACTCCGCCCACTGCGGCTCGGTCCGAGGCCCGCCGATCGCCGCCGTCACGAATCGGTTGTTCAGCACCCAGGCAAATGCGAACTGCCCCGGCGTCACGCCCTTCTCGCGCGCCCGCGCCGCCAGCTCCCGCGCGATGCGCAGGCTCTCCGGCCGCCACTCCGATTCCATCATGCGCCGGTCCTGCCGCCCGGCCCGCGTCTCCGCCGGCGGCGGCGCATCCGGCGCGTATTTCCCGGTCAGCACCCCGCGCGCCAAGGGGCTGTACGGCACCACCCCCAGCCCATAGTATCCGCAGGCCGGCAGATGCTCCGTCTCCACCTGCCGGTTCAGCGCGTTGTACAGCGGCTGGCTCGCCGCCGGCCGGTCGATCCCCGCCTCGTCGCACAGCCGGCAGATTTCGGCCACACGCCAGCTCCGGTAGTTCGACACGCCGAAATAGCGGATCTTCCCGTCCCGGATCAGGTCCGCCAGTGCGCGCACCGTCTCGGCCAGCGGGGTCGCATGATCCTCCTTGTGCAGGTACAGCAGATCGATCGTCTCGACCGACAGCCGCCGCAGGCTCGCCTCCACCGCATGCTGCACGTGCCGGCGCGACAGCCCCCGCGCATTTGGCCCCTGCCCGGTCGGATTCGCGCACTTCGTCGCCAGCACCCACCACGACCTGTGCTCGCGGACCGCCCGTCCGACCACCTCCTCCGACCGCCCGCCGTTATAACCGTCGGCGGTGTCGATGAAATTCACCCCCTGCTCGCGCGCCGCATCGACAATCCGTTGCGCCGCCGGCTCATCCGTGGCACCACCGAACATCATCGTTCCCAGGCACAGCGGCGACACCTTCAGTCCACTCCGGCCCAGATTGCGATACTCCATCTACATTCTCCCCTGTCCACCCGGATCACGACACGCTTGAATACCCCGATGGAGGACCGCCCTGCCACCCAGCCCCCGCGCCCCTCCCTCGGCGCGCTGTTCGTCAGTTTCATGTCGATCGGCATGATGAGCGTCGGCGGCGGCCTCGCCGCCTGGACCCGGCGGGAGGTCGTGCAGAAGCGCGCTTGGCTCGACGATCGCCAATTCCTCTCGGGCTACGCCCTGTCGCAGCTTGTGCCGGGCGCCACCAACGTCAACCTCGCCGTATTCATCGGCACCCTGATGCGCGGCCGGACCGGCGCGCTGGCCTGCCTGTTCGGCCTCACCGCCCTGCCGCTCGCCATCGTGCTTTTCGCCGGTATGCTCTATTTCCACAACCAGGGACAGGCCGGCACCGCCTGGATCAGCGGCGCCCTCGGCGGCATGGGCGCGGTCGCCATTGGCCTGAACCTCGGCACCGGCGTGCGCCTCGCCCGCCACAACCTGCGCGGCCTCATCCCTATCGCCATCACCACCGTCATCGCCCTCTCGATCGGCGTGCTCGGCTTCAAGCTGCTGCATGTTCTGGCCGTGATGCTGCCGGTCAGCCTGCTCGCCGCCTGGTTGACGCGATGAGCCTCGTTCTCCTGCA
>DASQVN010000606.1:0-2234 GCA_035640755.1 Rhodopila sp. | reverse complement strand
TTCACCACTCGGCCGGCGCCGGTGCCATGCGATCTGACCGGCATCGCCGACGCTGTCGACGTCGCCTCATGGCGGCAGCGCCCACGCGGCGCGAACCAGGGCGGCGGCGAATGCCCGCATTTCTGACCTTCGCGCTGGTCGCGCCGATCGCCTCTTTTGGTGCCATCGCCGTCGGGGAACGCCGCCCAGGCTGGGATCGCCCGGCCCGCTCCGCCATCCTCGGCCTGGTCGGCGCCTGTCTGGGGCTGGCGCGCGAGGATGATGCGGCGCAGGTCGCCCTGGCGACCGGCTACGCCGTGGCCCTGTTGTGCCATGCGCCGGGCCGCCTGCTGGCGGATTATCACACGACGCAGGTGCCGCCGACGCGGCGTGGCCGGCGCTTCGCCACCCGGGCGGCGGAACTCGCCGTAGCGAAGGAAGAACTCAGCACCATCCTGTCGCGCCGTGACTACCGCAGCGGTGCCTGGCACCTGGGGGCGATCTGGCCCCGGCATGACGACGCGCGCTGGCCGCTCCCCGCTCTCGCGCAGGCGATGCGGCACCCGGCCTTCACCCCCTATCTCGGCCGCAAATCCTGCCCCCTCGGCCTGCCGCTCGGCCCGGAGATCGCCACGGCCGCCGACGCGGCGGACGCGCTCCTGGCCCGTCATCGCGATGGGCCCGAAGCATCGCTGCCGTGTGCCAATGGCCAGCCGCTGCGCGAGGTGCTGGCCGATCCGACCGCGGACACGATCATCGTCCTTGACGCTGATCAGGTGGATAGCGCCGATGGGCGCCGCCGGCGGACCGAGTTCCGACGCGATCAGCCGCGCTCCCGCCGCCGCTGGCAGTTCGACCTGCGGGAGGAGGCGGTGCTGAGCGCCGATCCGTCATGACCAGCCTGTATCTGTCGCGGGCCCGGTTGCGCCGGGATGCGACGCTGAACGCGCTGGCCGCCTTGCTGGTGCCCGCTGCGACAGCGGAGCGGGCGAGTGCCTCCCATAAGCTGGTCTGGGCGCTGTTCGCCGATGCGGCGGACCGCCGACGGGACTTCCTGTGGCGCGAGGACCGGCCTGGGCACTTCATGACCCTTTCCAGCCGCCCGCCGGACGACCCGCACGGGCTGTTCGATCTGGATACAAAGCCGTTCGAGCCGGCGCTGTCGCCTGGCGACCGCCTCGGCTTCACGCTGCGGGTCAACCCGGTCGTCTCTCGCCCCGCCGCCAGGGGCGAGCGCGGCAAGCGCCACGACGTGGTGATGGACGCGCTGCGCACTGTGCCTGCAGGCGAGCGGGCGGCGGCACGGATGGGGGCGGTATCGTCGGCAGGCCAAACCTGGCTTGCGCGCCAGGGGGAGGCGCATGGCTTCGTGCCGATCGGCGAGGTGATGGTCGACGGCTACGATCGGCTGTGCGTGCCGCGTTATCCCGCCAAGCCGGCCATATTCGGCGTGCTCGACATCTCGGGCGTGCTGGAGGTTCGCGATCCAGCCCGCTTCCTGGTGCGCGTGTCCGGCGGCTTCGGCCATGCACGGGCGTTCGGCTGCGGGCTGATGCTGATCCGTCGTGCCCGATGAGCGGACGGCCCATGCCGGGGCTGCCGCCGCCTCGGCCCATTCCGATCCGCGAGCGTGCCTCCCTGGTGTTCGTCGAAAAGGGGCGGCTGGATGTGCTGGACGGCGCCTTTGTGATGGTGGATGAGCGGGGCGTGCGCACGCACATCCCGATCGGCGGCGTGGCCTGTCTGTTGCTGGAGCCCGGCACCCGGATCAGCCACATGGCGGTGGTGCTCGCGGCGCGGGCCGGCACGCTGCTGATCTGGGTCGGCGAAGGCGGGGTGCGGCTCTATGCCGCCGGCCAGCCGGGCGGAGCGCGAGCCGACCGGCTGCTGTTGCAGGCGCGTCTGGCGCTGGATGATGCTCTGCGCCTGCGCGTGGTGCGCAAGATGTATGCCCTGCGCTTTCAGGAAGAGCCGCCGGAACGCCGGTCCATCGACCAGTTGCGCGGGATCGAGGGCGTGCGGGTGCGGGAAACCTACAAGCTGCTCGCACAGCGGCACGGCGCACAGTGGGATGGCCGGCAATACGACCCACACGCATGGTCAACGGCCGATGTGGCGAACCGGTGCCTCTCGGCGGCGACGGCGGCGCTTTATGGCATCACCGAGGCCGCAGTGCTGGCCGCCGGCTACGCCCCGGCCATCGGGTTTCTGCACACCGGGAAGCCGCAAAGCTTTGTCTATGATATTGCTGATAT
>DASQVN010000605.1:0-7424 GCA_035640755.1 Rhodopila sp. | reverse complement strand
TCACGCTGCACAGCGCCCTCGGGACAGGGACTGAAGTCGCCTTGTTCCTGCCGGTGCAGGTCTGATCGTTCTTCAGTCGCTGCCTACCGCGCAGGGTTGGCTCGGCGGCTGTGCGCAAAATTAATCGCGCAGGGTTGGGGTGGCGGCTGCGCGCGATACCAACAACATGCTACCGTTTCGCGATCTCGGCAAAGCCGGCGCCGGTCAGCCGTCGCAGCTCATCGGGCGACAGCTCGAACACCGCGTTCGGCGATCCGGCGGCAGCCCAGATCGTGTCGAAGTGGCGCAAATCCTTGTCCAGCCAGATGACTGGGGCAGTGGCATGCCCGACCGGTGGGACGCCGCCAACGGCAAAGCCGGTATGCAGCAGTACGAACTCAGGGTCGGCCCGCGCGATCTTTTGGCCCAGAAGCGCCGCCACCCTTCTCTCATCCACCCGATTCGTCCCGGAGGCGACAATCAACACAGGCGTGCCGTCTGCCGCACGGAAGATCATCGACTTGGCGATGCGCGCCACCTCGCACCCGATCGCCGCGGCGGCTTCCGCCGATGTGTGCGTGCTCTCCTCAAACTCCAGCACCCGATAGTTCTCGCCCAGAATCGCCTGGACGCGTCGCGCGCCTTCGCTGGTCGCCACCCTCATGTCCGATCCCTACGTTCTCTCGTCATGACAGGTCTTCTGCCGCAACCGGCGGCGCCGTGGTAGTATCCTGCCCCGGGCTCTGCCGCGCTGCGTGGCGGATCCGGAACGAACGCCGGCGCGCCCACCGGTCTACGATGCCGAGGCCACACAATGCGCCCCCACATGAACACCCCGCACGGCATACGCTGGCCGCGCGCAATGCCGTTCGTCGCGCCCCTCGCAAGGCGTCAGGCAAGCGCCTCTGAGCCGTTCTCGGCCCCGGGCTGATCACGGGCGCCCCGGACGACGATCCCAGCGGATCGCCACCTATGCGCCGGCTGGTGCGGCATTCGGCACGACGATGTGCTGGGCGATATCACCTTCGCCGTCTTCGCCGTCGGCATCATCGGCACCGGGCTGCTGGCGATTCCAGTCCTGGCCGGTTCCTGCGCCTACGCGGTCGGGGAGGCACTGGACTGGCCGACCGGGCTGAGCCGGGCCCCGCTGGATGCGCGCGCCTGCTACGGCACCATCGTCGTGTCCACCCTGATCGGCATCGCGATCAACTTCATCGGACTCGATCCGGTCAAGGCGCTGTTCTGGGCCGCGGTGATCAATGGCGTGGTCGCGATCCCGCTGATGACCGTAATGATGATCATGGCGATGTCGTCAACGGTCATGGGCCGCTGTACCCTGCCGCCTGGCCTGTGCTTCCTGGGATGGCTCTGCACCGCAGCCATGGCCGCGGCTGGCATAACCATGTTCGCCACCTGGTGAGCAGACCGCGGCCCCTCAGCCGCGCTACATCGCGGGAACAGCCGGGAGGAAACCGCCATGACCGCCATCACCATGAACTTCGCCTCGCCCCGCCTGCTGCTGGTCGCTGCCGGCGCGGTCCGGCAGATCGCCGACGTGCTGGCGAAATTCGGGCTGACCCGTCCCCTGGTCGTGACCGACCCGTTCATGGTCAGCTCGGGCATGGTGCGCAACTGCCTCGACCCGCTGGCCGCCGCCGGCATCAGTGTCGGCGTCTTCTCCGACACCGTGTCCGACCCGACCGACCGGGTGATCGAGGCCGGTGTCGCCGAACTACGCAATGGGGACTTCGACTGCCTGATCGGCTTCGGCGGTGGTTCGCTGATCGATACCGCCAAGGCGATGGCCATCCTGGCCGCTGGCGGCGGCAAGATGCGCGACTACAAGGTGCCATTCGCGGCCGACACAGGCGCGTTGCCCGTGATCGCCATTCCCACCACCGCCGGTACCGGCAGCGAATGCACGCGCTTCACCGTCATCACCGACACCGAGCGTGACGAAAAGATGCTGATCGCCGGCCTCGGCGCGCTGCCGCTGGCCGCGGTCGTCGATTACGAGTTGACCTACTCGGTACCCCCGCGCACCACCGCCGACACCGGCGTCGACAGCCTCACCCACGCCCTGGAGGCGTTCGTCTCCAAGCGCGCCAATCCGGTGTCGGACGCCCTGGCGCTGTCCGCCATGGCGCTGATCGGCGCCAACATCCGCCAAGCCTATGCCGAACCACGCAACGCCGCCGCGCGTGAGGCGATGATGCTGGGCGCGACCGAGGCCGGGCTCGCCTTCTCCAACAGCTCGGTCGCGCTGGTGCACGGCATGTCGCGCCCGATCGGCGCGCATTTCCATGTGCCGCACGGGCTGTCCAATGCCATGCTGCTGCCGGCCGTCACCCGCTTCTCGGTCCCCGGCGCCGAGGTCCGCTACGCCCAGGCTGCCCGCCAGATCGGCTTCGCGGCGCAGGACGACAGCGACGCCGCCGCCGCCGCCAAGCTGGTCACCGGGCTGGAGGCGCTGAACAAAGCGCTCTCGGTCCCGACCCCGGCCGAGTTCGGCATCAAGGAGGCTGACTGGAACGGCAAGATGGCGCTGATGGCGGAACAGGCCCTGGCCTCCGGCAGCCCAGGGAACAACCCGCGCGTGCCAACCGCCGAGGAGATCGTCACGCTCTACCGCGAAGTCTGGACCGGCGCGCCGGCCAACCGCTGACCCGCCAATCGGGATCGGAACCGGGCAGGATCAGAACCGGAAGCCGAAATTGACGTGCCACACCTGCAGGCCGCCGCCGAAGACATAGCCCAGGCCGATCCGCGGGCTCGACAGCCAGAGCAGCTTGTATGGCGTGGCGGAGCCGACGGAAAACCCGATCTCGCCCTGCTCCGAGACAAACAGGGTCCGCTTGAGAAACCGGGTGAACTTGAGCGGCTGCGGGTAATAGTAGCCGGCGATGTACATGCCCACATCCGGCTCGATGCTGCCAACCCGGAACCCGAGCGGATGGCGGACTTCAAACCCGGTCTGTAGGGAAACGTAACGCTCGGAAAAGCCTGGGCCGATGAGCTGGTCGCCGGCAAAGACCGCCGCCGTGCCGACCGATAGCGTGTATGCACCGGCGTGCCATTCGGTCAGCGTGCGCGCTCCGGTGAGGTAGATCCAGGAATTCGGGTTTCCCACGTTGTCGCCGAAGGCATGCGCCACGCCGAACTGCGCGAACGGCTTCAGTACGGTGCTCTCGCCGAACGGGAGGCTGAGCGGGATACGCAGCTCGATGCCGGGGACGACCGACACGGACTGCTGGTCCAGCGCAAGCTGCTGGCCATCAACGTCGGTGGCACGGAACCGGTAGAGCCCGACCTGCACGGGAAACAGAAAATCGACCGTCCAGCCTTTGTACGGCGCGTCGTCCACGGGATAGGACAACGGCAGGGTATAGACCGATGCGCTCAGGCCCGACAGATGATACCCGCCGAACCCGAGATCGGCCGCGTAGACGTAGTTCAGCTCGACCGTGCGGTTTACGTTCGGCGTAGGCTGGGCGTGCGCCGCGGCCGTCGCCAGCAGCAGAACCGCGCAGGGCAGACATGCTCGGACCCGGCGCAACACCGTCAGAACCCTTCGCGCGCGATGTCCATTGCGAAGTACGTCAGGATCAGGTCGGCGCCGGCACGCTTGATGGCGCCCAGGCTTTCCCGCACCACGCGCGCCTCATCGATCGCACCGGCCGCCGCCGCGAACTTGATCATCGCGTATTCGCCGCTGACCTGGTACGCCGCGAGCGGCAGCAGGCTACGCTGCCGGATCCGGGTCAGCACATCCAGATACGGCATTGCCGGCTTGACCATCAGCATATCCGCGCCTTCGGCTTCATCCAGCTCGGATTCCCGCAGTGCCTCGCGCCCGTTCATGGGATTCATCTGGTAGGCTTTCCGGTCGCCCTTCAGCTCGCACCCTGCCGCCTCGCGGAACGGGCCGTAGAAGGCCGAGGCAAACTTGGACGAATAGGCCATGATCGGCACGTTGCCGTAGCCATGCCCGTCCAGCGCCGAGCGGATCGCATGCACCTGCCCATCCATCATCGAGGACGGCGCAATCATGTCCGCCCCCGCCTCGGCCGCCACCACCGACTGCCGGCCGAGGTTCTCGACCGTCTGATCGTTGTGCACGTCATTGTCGACGATCACGCCGCAATGCCCATGCGTGGTGTACTCGCAGAAGCAGGTATCGGAGATCACCATCAGCTCGGGCGCGGCGTCCTTTGCGCGCTTGATCATGCGCGCCAGCAGCCCCTCCCGCTTCCAGGCATCGCTGCCGACGTCATCTTTGTGGTGGCTGACCCCGAACGTCATCACCGCCCGGATGCCAGCAACGGCGATCTCCTTGATCGCCACCTCCAGCTTGCGCTCGGGAATGCGGAATACGCCGGGCATCGAATCGACCGGGGCGAAGTCGTCCAGCTCTTCCTCGACGAAAATCGGATAGATCAGGTCATTCAGGCTGACGGTGTTCTCCGCCAGCAGGTCCCGCATCACGGGATTCGAGCGTAGCCGGCGCAGGCGCATTGTCGGGAATGTCATGACCATTGCGGCGTGTCCCTTGACCTTGAGCGAGTGGCAGACGCTGGGCGTGGCTCGCCCACCAACCTGGAATAGCGGAAAGGTGATGGATCGGCCACAGGCGTTTCTCACCCAATCAGCGCCTCCACCTGTTCGGCGGGCCGGCACAGCCGGACGCCGCGGGGCGTGACCACGACGGGACGCTCCATCAGGATCGGGTGGCGGAGGATGGCATCGATCAGCGCATCGTCCGACAGCGTTGGATCGTCCAGCCCCAGCTCGTCATAAGGGGTCCCCCTGCGGCGGAGGATCTGGCGCGGCGTCATGCCCATGCGTTGCAGCAGCGATACCAGTTCGTCCCGCGTGGGTGGGGTTTTCAGATACTCGATCACCCGCGGCTCAGTCCCTGCCTCCCGAAGCCTGCCCAGCACCTTGCGGGACGTGCCGCAATTGGGGTTGTGATAGATGGTTGTTTCAGTCCGCGTGTTCATGTTTCCCCCCTGGGTCGTCTCGGCGCGGCCGAACGGGTCGCAGCCGCACGCTGAATTTGACTTTGAACCGGCTGTTTGAATGACATTGCCGTTCACGACTGGTAGAGTGAGCGCATGCAATATGCCCGATCCGTGGGGCGATCCGCCCTGCTTGCCTTGACGCTGCTGTCGGCCTGCGCGGCGTCCCAGCCTTCCCCGCGAAGCGATGCCGGCCTCAAGCCGACCGGCGCCGTGGGCGACTATCTCGCCGGGCGTTTCGCGCTGAGCCAAGGCGACTATTCGGTCGCCGCATCAAGCCTGTTGAGGGCGGCGGCGGAAAATCCCGGCGATCCGGACATGACGCTGGAAGCCTTCATTGCCTGCGTCCAGGCCGGCCGCCCGGAAGCCGTCACACTGGCGCGGCAACTGCCCGATAGCCAGATTGCCCAGCTCGTGCTGGCCGATGCCGACATCAAGGGCGGCCATTGGCCGGCCGTCGAGGAGATCTTCCACGGCCTGCCGCGCCAGGGGCTGACCCAGTTCCTGCAGCCGCTGCTCGTGGCATGGGCCCAGGCCGGCGACGGCCGAACCGACACCGCCCTGGCCACGCTGCGCCCCTACATCGAGAGCGCGCGCTTCCGCAGCATCTTCGTCCTGCACGGCGCGATGATCGCCGATCTGGGAAAAAAGCAGGATGAAGCAGCCCGCCTGTTCCACATCGCGCAGGGCGACCTGACCGAGCCGAACCTGCGCCTCGCGCAGATCCTGGCGAACTGGCAAGCCCGTTCGGGTCAGCCGGCCGAGGCCCAGCGTACTCTGGCGGCCCTGCAGACCGTCGCGCCGGACCTCGGCATCGCCATGCCGAGCATGCTGAGCAATGTGCTGAAGCGGCCGGTCACGCGTGCCGCCGACGGCATTGCCGAAACCTATTTCACGTTCGCCGCATTGCTGCGCGCCCAGGATCAGAGTGATTTCAGCCTGGTCATTCTGCGCCTCGCGCTCGATCTCCGGCCGGACTTCACCGCCGCGCGCCTGCTCGCCGCCGACATTCTGGCCAGCCGCAACCAGCCACAGGCCGCATCGCGCCTGCTGGCCGAGGTGCCGGCCTCCGACCCGATCCTGCCGGTGGTGCGCCTGCGCCGCGCCACCCTGACCGAGCGGATCGGCCACACGGACGACGCTTTGCGCGACCTGGAGCAGATGTCACGCGAGCATCCCGACAGCCCGCTGCCCGATGAGCAGCGCGGCGACATCCTGCGGTCGAAACGACGCTTCGCCGACGCCGTATCGGCCTATGACCGGGCGATCAGCCGCATCGCCCAGCCGGCCGCGTCGGACTGGGTCGTGTTCTACGACCGCGGCGTCGCCGAGGAGCAGTCGCACCAATGGCCCAAGGCCGTGGCGGACTTCAAGCGCGCGCTGCAGCTCTCGCCCGATCAGCCCTTCGTGCTGAACTACCTCGGCTATTCCTGGGCAGATCAGGGCCACCACCTGCAGGAGGCCCGCAGGATGATCGAACTGGCCGCCCAGCGCCGGCCGAACGACGGCGCGATCACCGACAGCCTGGGCTGGGTCATGTTCCGCCAGGGTGACTACGCTGCGGCCGTCAAGGCCCTGGAACGTGCCGTCGAGCTCGAACCCGAGGATGCCACCATCAACGGGCACCTTGGCGACGCGTATTGGGCCGCCGGCCGCAAGACCGAGGCGCAGTACCAGTGGCGTCGTGCGCTCACCATGCATCCGGCGCCGGATGACGCGGCGAAGCTGGAAGCCAAGCTGAACGGTGGAGGAGGGCACGGCGGCGCAGTGGTCAGCAATCCCTAGCGCGTGGCAACCAACCATTCATGCGCGCCACCTGCTTCGCGCCTGCGAAGATCAACCTGCACCTGCACATCGTCGGCCGCCGGCCGGACGGCTATCACCTGCTGGACAGCCTGATCGCGTTCGCCGGGGTCGGCGATCGGCTGAGCGTCACGCCGTCCGCCACCTTGTCCCTGTCGATCACCGGTCCCTTCGCGGACGGACTGGCCGAGGAGCCCGACAACCTCGTCCTTCGCGCCGCACAGGCGCTGGCCGACAGGCTCGGCCTGCCGGCCAGCGGGCATGTCACGCTGGTAAAGAACCTGCCGGTCGCGTCCGGGATTGGCGGCGGGTCGGCCGATGCCGCCGCCACGCTGCGCCTCATGATGGCGCATTGGCGGGTCCAGCGTCCGTTGCCGGAAATCGTGCCCCTCGCGCTGAGGCTGGGCGCCGATGTGCCGGCCTGCCTGATGGGCAGCCCGGTGCGGCTCTCCGGCATCGGTGACGTGCTGGAACCGGCGGGGTGCCTGCCGGAGGCTGGCATCGTGCTGGTCAATCCACGGATTCCTCTGGCAACCCCGGCGGTATTCAAGGCCCGGAGCGGCCCGTTCTCCGCGGCCCCGGCGTATCCGGCCGCCGGATGGTCCTCGGTACCCGCGCTGGTCG